>JAKAYZ010000318.1 GCA_021816165.1 Planctomycetota bacterium
GCAGCACCCTATCCTGCGGCCCGATCCACCCATACTCCCCCGGGTTGTATTTCCAGAAATGCTGGTGGGCATCGATTTTTAGTGTTTCAGGCATTTAATAAAGTCCGATTACAAACAATCAACCCTTTTCAGCGTGATTAGATACACCCCGCCGCGCCCGGAGGCAAGCCGTTGTGGGGAGAAAAATCGGTACCACCGCCGCTTCAAGCGATATATCTGGTAATTATTCGCATTCCGGCCTCTAGGGAAATAACCGAACCTGTGCGCGCAATTTTATCTAATTCCCACACTGATGTGCCTCTTGCATGTGATGTGAATGAACCTTGTCCTGCATCAGATGCCCCTGATATTAAGCGTCCTTACCGCATGCAAGCAACTTTACAAGAAGCGCCATATTGCGTAAGCTGGAAGCAATCGCACGCTGATTTTGTGCGCAAAAAGTGGAGGAAATAATCGGATGCAATACAGGTCGCTCGGCAAGACGGGGCTTAATGTATCGGTACTCAGTTTTGGTGCCTCCTCCCTCGGTGGCGTTTTCCACAGCGTTACCCGCGAAGACTGCATCAAAACTGTGCATACCGCACTTGATCTCGGCGTTAATCTCATTGACGTATCCCCCTTCTATGGCCTGACCAAAGCTGAAACCATGTTGGGCGCAGCCCTCACAGGTGTCGATCGCAACCGTTACATCATGGCCACCAAAGTGGGGCGCTACGGCGAAAAAGAATTTGATTTCTCCGCCCGCCGGGTGACGGCCAGTGTGGATGAAAGCCTCGGTCGGATGCACTGCGGACATATCGATATCATCCAATGCCATGATATTGAATTTGTCCCCCTGAATATTATCATCAACGAAACATTACCTGCCCTGGAAAAACTCCGGCAATCAGGCAAAGTCCGGTTTATCGGTATTACCGGCCTGCCGCTGAAAATTTTCACCACCATCGCCGCCCAGGCAAAAATCGACACCATCCTTTCCTACTGCCGCTATACCCTCTTTGACACCTCACTGATGCGGATTGCGCCAGCATTGGAGGCCAAGGGTATAGGCATCATGAGCGCCGCCCCTGTGTCGATGGGGCTTTTGACCAATCGCGGGGCACCGGATTGGCACCCCGCCCCCGATTTGATTCGCAAATGTTGCGCCAAAGCGGCAGAATTTTGCCGCAGTCGAGGTGCCGACATCGCCCAGTTGGCCATCAGTTTTGCCGCCGCCGAAAAGCACATCGCCACCACCATTGTGGGTACCGCCAACCCGGAAAACTTTCGCCGCAACGTGGCCTGGGCGCAGACGCCGGTGGATGCCGAACTGCTTGCGGGAGTGCAAAAAATATTAGAACCGATCCGCGACCACTCGTGGCCGTCCGGCTTACCGGAGAATAATGACTGACCATGCAGACCGTCATATTAAATAACCCCGGCGAATTGGCCCTCATCGATCGCGCGGACCCCACGCCACCCAGCCCGGGCGAGGCGCTGGTACGGGTAGCCCGGGTGGGCGTGTGCGGTACGGATATCCATGCATTTCGCGGCAAGCAGCCGTTTTTCACCTACCCCCGCGTTTTGGGCCATGAGCTTGGCGTGGAAGTGCTGGCATTGGGTTCTGGTACGCATGGCGTGGCAGTGGGCGACCGCTGCGCGGTAGAGCCATACCTGCATTGCGGCTCCTGCATCGCCTGCCGCCATGGCAAAACCAATTGCTGCACCCAGATGCGCGTATTGGGTGTGCATATCGATGGTGGCATGTGCAGCCATATAGTTGTGCCTTCGACCAAATTGCATCGGTCGGAAAAATTGTCGCTCGATCAACTCGCCCTCGTTGAAACACTGGGCATCGGTGCCCATGCCGTCGAGCGGGCACAGGTAAGGAAAAATGAATGGGCATTGGTCATCGGGGCCGGTCCGATCGGTCTCTCGGCGTTGCAATTCATACAAGCCGCCGGTGCCCGGCCAATCGTGATGGAACCCAACCCGGGGCGCGTCGAGTTTTGCCGCCATCAGATGGGCGTGCAGCACATCATTGATCCCGCAGATAAGCCGATTGAAAAATTAAGAGATGTGACAGACGGTGATATGCCTACAGCGGTTTTTGATGCCACCGGCAACCCACAGTCCATGGCGGCATCATTCGGATTGGTGGCCCATGGCGGGCGTTTGGTGTTTATTGGCCTCTTTGTGGGCGATATCACCTTTCACGATCCGGACTTTCATCGGCGCGAACTCACGCTGCTGGCCAGCCGCAACAGCCGGGGTTCTGACTTCACCCGCATCATACGGCTGGTAGAAGACGGCGTAGTGGATACGCGGCCCTGGATCACCCACCGGGCTGGACTTAACGAAACGCCACGCGAATTTCCCCGTTGGGTTAATCCCGAAAGCCGCGTACTCAAGGCAATGATCGAGGTTGAATAATATGCCAGCCGGCTTGACGGATTCAAGTCGGGCCGGCCGGTTAATCATTAATTGAAGGGATATGCAATGAAGCTGGAAAAATTCTCAATGGGCATCGGTGATCGCTTTGGCCATCAAGGCCGTGCCCAACTCGCGGCATTTGTAACAGCCGCCGGGCGAGGTGTGCATGTCACGCCGGTGTGGAATAAATCCAACCGTGAACATCTGATCGTTCATAGCGAGCCTGCAGCCGTGCGGACCGAGGCCGATGATGCCGTCAAAGCCCTTGGATGGAAAAGCTCCTACCGCGTGGATGCCGATCATATCGGCATTAAAACCGTCGATCGGTTTTTGCCGGTAAGCGACTTTTTCACCATCGACGTGGCCGACTTCATCGGGAAGCCGACCAGCGAACCGGGTGTTGAAAATGTCATACGACTGCTGGAGAAAACCGGTCTGCGTCCAGACATCCCTCATGTCAGCGCCCGCTTTGAGCTGACGCACGACAAAATTAATGCGATTGCCGCCAAGTATCTCGCAGCCGTGAAAGAGGCCGGCCGCGTGTACCGCCACATTGAAAATGCCCGGGGACGCGGCAATTTCATCACGGAAGTATCAATGGATGAAACCGACCGCCCGCAAACCCCGGAGGATCTGCTGGTGATCCTTGCCGCATTGGCCACCGAAGGTATACCGGTACAGACCATCGCCCCCAAATTCACCGGCCGGTTCAATAAAGGTGTCGACTATCAGGGTGACTTGGCTATTTTTGAGCGCGAATTTAATGATGATCTGGCCGTTGTGGCGTTTGCCGTCCGGCATTTCGGTCTGCCGGAAGAACTTAAGCTCAGCGTGCACTCCGGCAGCGATAAATTCTCCATCTATGCCCCCATCAACAAAGCGGTAAAGCGGATGAATTGCGGTTTGCACCTCAAAACCGCCGGAACCACCTGGCTGGAAGAAATCGCCAGCTTGGCGGCTGTGGGCGGTGACGGGTTGGCCTTCGCCCGGGAGGTTTACGCCGGCGCACTCGATCATTTCGATGAGCTTTGCGCCCCCTATGCCACCGTTATTGATATTGACCGCAAAGCATTACCGTCCGTGGAAAAGGTGAATTCACTTCCCGGCGATGCGTTCGCCGCCATGATTCGACATAACCCGCATCACGCCGCGTACAACCCGTCGGTGCGGCAATTGCTGCACGTGGGATACAAGCTGGCCGCCAATGCCGGCACCCGCTACACATCTCTGCTGCATCACTACGCCGAGCCAATAGGCCGATCGGTCACCGAAAATATCCTCGATCGGCATTTGCTCCGCATATTCGCTTAAATCGCGGCCAATGGTGAAGTTTTGGCGGGGGGGAAGTTGGCGCAGCCGGCCCGCTCACCGGGACTTCGGCGTGCGGACATTCTTACAACGTCCCATATTGGACATATCAGAATAAAATCGCTAGCATTTAACTCGATGGTTCATTCTGGCTCTTTTTACCAAGCGAGGGCGTATGTCCAAACGTGTTGTGTCATCGAAATTACCTCGGCGTGATTTTGTCAAACTTCTGGGCGTTGCAGCCGGGGGGGCCGTGGCAAATGCATGGGCAGCCGACGCGCCCAACGCAGATGCCATGGGCAACGCGTCCAGCCAGCGACGGCCGATTCGCCTGTCAGCCATCAGCGGCCTGCAAAAAGTTGATATGGTTAATCCGATGATCGGTACCGGCTGGCATGGGCACATGTTTCCCGGTGCCACCGCTCCGTTTGGTATGGTGCAACTGAGCCCCGATACCGCCGGTATTTCCGAGCCAAAATGGAATGGGCG
>JAKAYZ010000319.1:0-1516 GCA_021816165.1 Planctomycetota bacterium
CACTTTCGCCGGTGTTATCGTGCCGGCGGCGGTAATCATCATGGGGAATATCTTTCCCAGCTTTTCCGCGGCAATCAATACTGCCTTGTAACCGGCCAGGCTGGCCATGGAGGACAACGCGTCCATGCTCTGGGCCCGGGTGATACGCGGCACAAGTTCCATCGCCAATAAGGTCACCCCGCACTGCGAAAGAACCCGCATGGCGGTTTTATCCGTCAGAGGGTCGGCAAAGCCAATGATGTATGTGCCGCGCTTCAGTGCGGCCAATTCCGAGCGTTGCGCATCGGGATTGGCCCCCAACGCGTGAACCTGTACGAGAATGTCCGTCTGTTTGACCAGTTCGACGCGGTCGGCCACGAGGGTTACACCAAGCTTCTCGTACACGGCATCGGAAAATCCGGCGGCAATTCCGGCACCGGATTCAATGCGCACGTCCAATCCGTGCTTTATGAGTCCCGCCGCCGCCGCCGGGGTCAGCGCCACCATTTTTTCGCCGGGCAAATTTTCTTTAATGGCTGAAACGATCATAACAGGACTTCCATATCTACAAGGATACTATGATCTCACCGTGGCATTTATGCAAGCCGATATGATGCTAGCCAATATTCCAGCAAATGCAATCTGACTGCCACGTCCCGCTTCCAGGAATAAACAAATGCCATATTTTCAATATCTTAAGGCCTTGCGCCGGTTGATCAAATAAGTCGCATCCGCGCCCCCCCTTCGCAGCCGCACGGAAATGCTTTTTTCTAAAACGCGAACATGTTGCACTGACTGCAAAATCCGGCTTTTAAAACGCAAAGTTGCGAGATACCCGACGTCCCCTGCATGGCGGTACGCAGTCATATTCTGTTGTGGCGGCATCGCCATTTCAGAAAAGTGCCCGCCTGAGGTACACGGAACACTTGCGTGATAACTTTGCCGTACACATTTTGCCAGCGCCAATGAAACGACTCTGTCCCGGATTCATACCGGGATTGATCTGAATCGGCACGGTGGCAGGCATACCGCCGGGCAACCTGGGAATACGGCCACCGATTCCCGACGATCACGGTTCGGATATGTGGAGACTTGGATGGACCCGATGAAAGCAATCGCTCCACTTTTGTCTGCAGTCCGGAGTAATCCGGAAAATCGAGATCAGCTACCCTGCCGCAACATCGCGACGATCGATCGCACGCGAAACAATAATCACGCGAACAACGGCGCACCGCTAAGCAATCACTTCCGATGAATCCCCGGTGGCAGCACGCAGCGTCAGCATCATGACCTGCGGCGGACAAAATAGCCGCAGGCGCAATCCAGCTTTACCAATTCCTCTATTGACGATCAACCAGGTGTCGGCAATACGGCTCAACCCGGTACACATATTCGGTGGCAAAACATCATGGCCGATAATCGGGCTGCCATCCGGCAGGCATATCTGGCCGCCATGCGTGTGCCCCGCCAGGCAGACATCAACACCCGCGGCCGCCGCGGAATGGATTAAATCAGGATAGTGCAGAAGCATGAGTTT
>JAKAYZ010000319.1:1526-4206 GCA_021816165.1 Planctomycetota bacterium
AATCGCTTGCGCGAACGCTTTGCAGTGCCGCGGGAATATCCGTGTCGCTGCGACGGTGCTCGCCCACGCCAATAATCGCGAAGCGCTGACCGGAGCGCTCAATAATGACCGATTCATTGGTCAGCATCACCGGACCCGTAGCGGCCAGCGCCGGCCCGAGATCGAGCGAGTCATGGTTTCCGAGGATAAAGTACGTTCCCAATGGCGCATGAATGGCGGAAAACAACCGCTGGACATTGGGCAGGGTCTTCTTCCACTTCCAGCTTCGGTGTCCCAAATCACCGGTAATAACCGCCATATCGGGCTTGAGCGGATCAATTTGCCGCCGCCAATGTTCCAATTCCTTGGTCCAACGCGTAATATGCAGATCAGAAAGATGCAATATCCGGATACCGTTGAACGCTTCGGGCAGGCGTTCGACCACGAGTTCCAGAAATTCCACTTGAGCCATAACCGTACTCCGCTGCTGGCGGACAATGATCTTCCGGAAACGGCTTTCCGGCGACAACGTCTCTTCCACCGGAATTGTATCCCGGTCCGATACCTGCGGCGCGGCCAACGCTATTGGCAACTCACTTTATCAGCGGGCCGCGCATTGTGGCGGGCAACGGATCGGGCCATTGCGTCGGCCAGGCCTGATCAACTTGCGCTATTTCTATATAGTTATTGTCCGGATCAAAAATGACAAATCGCCGGGTTCCATGGTAATCCCGATCAACCTGGCAAGGCACGCCCCGCGATTCGAGATAATGTCGAGCCAAGGCAAGATCCCGTACCTGCAGACAACAGTGTTCCCTGGTTCGCGGGGGCAACGGGTCGGCATGCGTCAGATGTATCTGCTGCTGCCCCACGGCATACCAAGTGCCCGGAAAATCGAACCAGGCCGGCCGAGGAATTTCCGTAAGCCCCAGAACACCGGAATAAAAATCACGTGATCTGGACACATTGGAAACCCAGATCGTTACATGCTGTATGGCCATAGCACCAATTCCGCCATCTCCACCGGACCTTGATGATTGCGCCATGCGTTTCTCCGTGCTCTAAAACGTCGATGTGTGATGATCCTATCTGCTTTTTGCGGCCCCAGCTTTGCCCGGGCGGACGGTTTTAAAAGCCGCTGGACACAATGCCGCCAATTGGCATTTTTCGCATTCCGGCTTGCGCGCCGCGCAAATTGCGCGGCCATGGGAAATCAGCAGATGTGAAAACAAGGTCCAGTCCGCCTGGGGAATCAACCGCATCAAGTCCTTCTCCACTTTTTCCGGATCAACGTGCCGTGAAAGGCCCAACCGGCGGGCCAGCCGCCCCACATGCGTATCAACCACGATACCGACCTGCTTTCCGAAAGCATTTCCCAGAACCACATTGGCGGTCTTACGTCCCACCCCCCGCAACGCCGTAAGTTCCTCCATCGCATCCGGCACCTGACCTCCGTGCAGCGCCACAAGCTGCTGTGCGGTCTGCTTAATGGCCTTCGCCTTGGCCCGGAAAAAGCCGGTGCTCTGAATAATGTGTTCGATTTCTGACAGCGGGGCCGCGGCCAGCGAGGGCGCATCGGGAAATTGCTTAAAAAGAACGGGCGTAACCATATTGACCCGCACATCGGTACATTGCGCCGAGAGAATCGTGGCAATCAGCAATTCCAGGGGAGAATGATGATTCAACGCGCAGTGGGCATCGGGATACAGCCTTTTCAGCAACGCCAATACTTCATCACTGCGTTTTTGATCAGTTGGTCCCTTGCGCCGGGTACCGACTTGCGACCGGATCTTTTTCTCCATGGCGGCATTATAGATTTCCTCAGCCGGTTCATCCAGCCGAATAACTGCCATTTTATTGAATTCCCGGCCAACGCCGCGATACAACTCCCGGCGACGCTATTGACACGCCCATGCAATCTGTAGAATAACCGGATGGATGTACGACGTTACTGAGGAATTATGCAGGCACTTTGGCGGGTATTAAAAGGGGTGTGGCCTTATCGGGTGGCGGCAATCGCGGGGTTCCTTTGCGCACTGGGCGTGGGCGTTTCCTATGCCAGCGGAATCGCGACACTGCTGCCGGTGATGAAAATTTTCATCAGTACCGAAGGCGTGCACGGATGGGCGAATCAAACCGCTGTTGAGCAGCGGCTGCATTTGAAAATATTAAATTTAAGCACATCGGTCCAGGAAAATGCCCTGGCGGTGGTAATCGCCCGAACCACCCCGCAAACGCCTAAGCCCCTGCAGCGGCTTAGAACCGGTGATCGCATCGTGTCGGTAGCGCTGCTTAATGCGCAAGGAAAGGTTCTTCGGCAAAGCCCGCATTGGCAAAGCATGCTGGCCATACTCGCGGGCAGCCGGTCCGGAGAGCCGGTGCGACTTGCCTTAAGCACCAATAATGGCACCGCCCTGCCGCCGATTCACTTCACACTGCCCGGGCGACCGGGTTATATGCGTTATTTTGTCGCCATTGTTGCCGCCATGCCGCAAAGTCCGTTGCTGAGCCTGGTCTGGGTCATAGCGGTGTTTATTGGCCTGTGCATTGTCGGCAGTATTTTCAGATATTATCAGCAATATCTGTCCATGACCGTTGCGGCGCGGGTGGTTATTAATGTGCGGCGAAGAATGTACAACAAAATTGTGCAGTTGCCGGCCAGTTATCTGGCACAAAATGGCACGTCTGATCTTACAACACC
>JAKAYZ010000320.1 GCA_021816165.1 Planctomycetota bacterium
GCTAACGTGTTCGGCCATTGGTATGGCACTCTCAAAGCCCCGGTGATTGAGAGCCTGAATGCCGGAAAAAAGGTGCTGCTGGAAATTGATGTTCAGGGCGGTCAACAAATTAAATTGATGTTTCCCAATGCGCTGGGCGTGTTGATTTTGCCGCCGAGTGAAGAATCGCTTGGTGAAAGGCTCACGAGCCGCGGGCGCGATGATCCGGCCACTATCACCAGCCGCCTGGCGCAGGCCAAGATGGAAATATCCGCGGCCAGAAAATCGGGGGCGTATTCGATAGAGGTCGTCAATAAAGTGGTGGAGAGCACCATCGAACAGATCAAGGAATTTGTAGGTGGTATGAAACTGAAGTCCGCTGGAAGGTAAAAACCGCTGCAGCGGTCAAGCGATGATGTCATTGACAATAAAAGGAGTTGTAATTCATGATTGAAGCCATCAAAAGCGATGAAATTGTCCAGCGATTGGGCGGACGCTTTAAGCTTTGTGCCTTGATCCAGCACCGCTGGAAGGAACTCATCCATGGTGCGCGGCCGCTGGTGGAACGCCGCGGCCGAACGGACTTGGAAGTGATTATTGATGAGATCATGCAGGGCAAAATATCCATTGATCTGGAAGAAACCGGCATCACGCCACCGGAAAAGGCGTTGGGCCGCAAGTAACGCCAACGGGTGAATGGAATGGAAAACGCCCCAAACTGCAGCGGCACCATTTTGGTATGTGTATGTGGTGGAATTGCCGCATACAAAGTCTGTACGGTGGTCAGCCAGCTGGTGCAGCGGAATTTTTCCGTACGTGTGGCCATGACTTCGGCGGCCACCCATTTCGTGGGGCCCCTGACCTTTGAAACCCTCACTGCCCATCCGGTTCTTTTAAGCCTGTGGCAAAATCCCGACCCCAGCCTTCCGCCGCACATTCAGCTTGCACAGGAAAGTGATTTGATTGTGGTGGCACCCGCTACCGCCAATATGCTGGCCAAAATGGCCCAGGGTCTGGCCGATGATCTGGTGAGTTCGCTGCTGCTGGCGGCAGACCCGAAAAAGATAATCGTTGCTCCGGCGATGAATAAAATGATGTGGCACAACCCAGCCACGCAACGCAACTGTGACCTGTTGGCCCAGGCAGGGGTTGGCGTCATCGGTCCGGGATCCGGCTGGCAGGCCTGCCGAACGCTAGGCGAAGGCCGTATGAGCGAGCCGGAGGAAATTGTCGCTGATATTACGCAACGATTGGCCACGAAACCGGCCGTCTAAAGCGCAGATGGGGCAGGTTCACGGCGCTTCCTTGGATTTATCAAGCTGGCGCAACATCATAAACGCCATGATCAGCAAGGCCAGAGATACCGGCAACGCCAACAACAAAAAATCTACCTTCAGCAACGAGGCATGATAGCTTCTTTGATGTCGGCCCGGCATGCCCGGCACAGACATGCCACAAACGGCCGCCAAAGCCCACAGCCCTATCATGAGCAGCAGGAAACCCAGCACCGTCATAATTGGCACCAGTACCTTATAACTTTCCTTCGAGCGGGCTTTTGGACGTGCTACCGCCCGCACGATCGTCACGTGTCCCGTGCTGTCATCTTTTTGGCCCACCAATTTCGCCATGGGGAGCTGCTCGAACTCCTGCCTGGTGCGGGAGGCGGTTTTCGCCCCGTGTGGGCTGCGGCCACCCGTCATCGACGGTGAACCCGCGGCACCAGCGCCACTACCGGTCGTAGCGGCGCCCGGACTATTCTGCGCCAGTATCGCCGCGAATCCGGTGGCGCTACCCGGCCGGGCGTCACCGGGAGCTATTTCGCCAATCACTTCTCCATCTGCCACAACATCAGGCTTTGCAGGTGCCGGCTGACCCTTGGGGCCCAAGCCCTCTAAGGCAGCCAAGGCATCTGCACGGCCGGCAGGGACAGAGCCATCGCTTTTCCCCTCTGATTTTTTTTGTGCCATGAGAACAGTCCTCTTTTCAGATCATGGGCCAAGGCACGCCGCCATAGGCTCAATCTTAACGCTATCTGTGTATCATCACAATACCAAACCTCCAGCCATGTCGGCAGTCGGCAGGCCGACAGGGACCGATTCCCGGTGATCACCGGTTTTGGGGTCAATTCAGCTGAGGGATGCGATCAAAACTTGGGCAGGGGAAAGCGGGGTTGCACCGCGGACGGCCGTGATGGAATGGATTGCACTGCATCCAGGACCGTTCGGCGGGGACGGGCCGACAAGATTGATACCCATAGCCACCGGCTGGTCGCCGGCAAGGGACGTCTACGTGTAAGGATCGGGAACTGCGAAGAACTGCACCAGCCAGGGCTCGAACCTGGGACCCGCTGATTAAGAGTCAGCTGCTCTACCAACTGAGCTACTGGTGCCAGCAAAAATCTATTTTAGTTGCTTTTGCAGCGTTTTCAACCAACCGACCGGATGACTCGAGTTTGAACTTTTGACGGCCAGAGTTCCGTTGGCCGAAGCGTTAAGAGCGGCTGTCCAAACGCGGACACAGGTTATAATGGCCGTTGCCCGGTTGGCGAAGTTTTTGGCCACGGGCCTGGCATAGCGGCCGGACGACGATACCGATCGCGCATGGAAACGGAAAGCGCACATGATCAACTTCACGGCCATTGATTTTGAGACCGCCAACTACGAGCGACACAGTGCTTGTTCGCTGGCGATGATCAAGGTTATGGATGGAGAAATCGTGGACCGGTGGTTTGCGCTTATCCGTCCACCGCCTGGCGAGTTTGTATTCACGTATCTGCACGGGATATCGGAGGCGGATGTCAGGTCCGCGAAAACCTTTGACCAACATTGGCCTGATATCCGGGCATTCTGCGACGAAACACCGATTCTTGCCGCGCACAATGCAGCCTTTGACCGGGAAGTATTGCAGTCCTGCTGCCGCTTTTATGACATCAGGCCGCCGCGTCATCAGTTTGTATGCACGGTGCAGGCCGCCCGCTGGGCCTGGCCCAGTTTACCCCACCACACTCTTGACGCCGTCTGCCGCAAAGTGAATTTGCCGCTCAACCATCATGATGCCCAATCTGATGCGTATGCCTGCGCTCAAATTTTACTTCGTACGATCAAGGAGGGTTATCCGGTCGGGATGGCATGAAGGCCAGAGCCGCCAGCAAGGAGCTGTTTTCAACTCCATTCGAACTGATTGGCACCATCAGCCTTTTTCACCTTGCCCAGTAGATACGGTGTTTCGCCCCACGTGCGCAGGTGGGCCATAATGGGTTTGGCGTAATCCGGCCTTACCACAATGCAAAATCCTATGCCCATGTTAAACACGTTGAACATTTCCTGCTCATCTACGGGTCCATTTTTTGCCAGCCAGGTAAAAATTGGGGGAATGGGCCAGGCATCGCGGCGGAGGCGGACACCCAGACCATCCGGCAATACGCGTGGCAGATTGCCCGGCAAACCACCGCCGGTAATATGGCTCATGGCCCTGACAACATGCTTAACCTTGTATTTTTTCAGCAGGGCCAATACCGATTTAACATAAATTCGGGTGGGTTTAAGCAACTCTTCGCCAAGAGTGCATTTGAATTCCGGAATAAAATCAGCCGGGGAGAGCTTTAGTTTATCAAAACAGATTTTCCGCACCAGGGCGTAGCCATTGGAATGAATACCGCTGCTGGCCAAACCGATGACGCTATCGCCGATTTTGACCTCTGAGCCATCTAAAACTTTGTCCCGTTCGACCACGCCCACGGCGAAGCCGGCCATATCAAATTCGCCCGGTGCGTAAACGGCCGGCATTTCTGCAGTTTCTCCGCCCAGCAGCGCTGCTCCGGCTTCCACACAGCCATCCGAAACCCCCTTGACCATCTCCGTGGTAATGGCCGGATCCAGCTTATGCACAGCCATGCAATCAAGAAAAAATAAGGGTTCGCCGCCCTGCACGATCAGATCGTTGACGCTCATGGCGACCAGATCGATGCCCACGGTGTCATACTTTTTCATCTGGGCGGCGATTTTTATTTTTGTGCCCACCCCATCGGTACAGGCAATAAGCACCGGTTCGCGATAGTTGCGGGCGAAAAGCTTTTCGTTGAAGTCCAACCGAAAAAGGCCGGCAAAAGCGCCATACTTACCCAACACCCGAGGTCCGTGCGTTCGCGCACAAAGGTGTTTTATCTGATCAACCATTTCATCGCCGGCGTCGATATCGACCCCGGCTTG
>JAKAYZ010000321.1 GCA_021816165.1 Planctomycetota bacterium
CCGGGGGTGGGGAAGTATTTGTGCCGAGCGGCGCGTATCTTTGTAACGGGCCAATCACGTTGCTGTCGCACGTAAACTTTCACACACAATACGGCGTGAAAATCACCTTTGGGCTGAACCCTGCGGATTATCTAACCGGGTCGGCTTCGCACAAAGGGTGCGTGCTGGTGCGATACGAGGGGGTGTGGTGCTACAACTATTCCCCGCTGATTTACGCCCATGGGCAGACGGATGTGGCCGTGACGGGACTGGGTACTTTTAATGGCCAGAGAAATGCACCCGGTTCCACCTGGATTAAATGGTACGACAGCCAGGAAAAATTGAATTGGCACGATCGGATGATCAACTGGGGTTATTCCGATCATCTCACGGCCATGCACAGGCGCATATTCGGTGCCGGGTATCACCTGATGCCGGAGTTTTGCGATTTTGAATTCTGCCGGAACGTGCTGATCGAAGGTGTCACATTCAAAAATTCTCCTTTCTGGACGATGCATCCGAGTTTTTGCCAAAATGTCACGGTGGAAGGTGTGACGGTACATAACCACGACAAATATATGGATGACGGACTGGATATTGACTCCTGCGATGAAGTGCTGGTGGAGAATTGCCGCATCAATAATAACGATGATAATATTGTTATTAAGTCCGGCCGTAATGCCGATGCCTGGCCCGTCAATGGCGGCCGACCGTCAGAAAATATTATTATCCGGGACAATTGGCTGTCGCATGATATCGGCTTTGGCTCGGAAATGTCGGGGGGTATCCGCAATGTGATGGCACTGAATAACCAATTTGGCAATGGGGCTGACATTATCTACATGAAATGGGGTGGAGAACGCGGCGGCTGGATTAACCACATCTATTTCCGGGGCATAACATGCAATTTGGCACGATGCCTCACAGACCCGTCAATTTACCACTGGGCCGGTGGCTACCAGTTGCCAAAATCCGGATTTGTTCCGAAGGTTTCCGATTGGTCGATCAGCGATGTGCGTATCAACCGGATCGATACTCAACATGATCCTGTTATCGCGTTTGCCAATTTTAATCCATGTCCGTTTGCCGATGTGCGGTTGAGCAATATCCATATTGGTTATATTCCCGCTGGTACGCCTGCCCTCTGGTTAAAAAACACCGCAGGCATCAAACTGCACCATGTGGTGGTTGGCGGTGTGCGGCTAGGCGGCTTGCATCTCCGTGCCCATGTTGTGCCGGGCGGCTATCAACTGCGGTGGCATCCATGCGAAAAAGCTGCCAGATATGTAATCATCCGCTACCACACCAATGCCATTGTCCTGCCGACACCGAAGGCGGATAAATTCACGCTGGCCGTTGGCGCGCAAGCTCATCATGTAAAGTATGTGGGAGTAGCGGCCGTGGCAGCATCGGGCGAAGTACTGGTGGTGGAGCAGATCAAACTGCCACTGGCGCACCGACCACAGGTCAGCCCCCTGCGACGAATTCTGGCGCGGGCCAAAACCGAGCTGAAATTTGAAGCCCGCCCGCCCGCACGGGTGCCGATGCACTTTAACCCACGACAGCGCATGATATCGCATTTATATTATTGCATTCATGTGGCAGATTTAATCATCAACAACCCCACGGCAACACCCAAGCAAATTGCCATGGCAGAATCCATGCTCAAAGCGGCTATGCGATGATGATGCCCCTGCCCTGAAGGCGGGGGACACCCTCGTGACAAGGCGTGCTGGCAACACCGGCCAAATTCGCCCCCGACTTCACTATTTGCCGCGAGCGTGACTATCATCTTCGGCGGCCATCGGCGGCCGGACGCGAAAAGTCCGCTGGGGCGGTCAATGGCAGATGCGTGGAGAAATGAATGCAGGCGGACATTTTATCAATCGGGGACGAATTAACATCGGGCCAGACCATCAATCGCAATGCGGCATGGTTGGGGGAACAGTTGCAATTGCTGGGTATCCCTGTGCGGCGTCATCTTACCGTGGGCGACAACCTTGTTGAAATCGTGGGCACGCTGCAATGGACGCATAATGGATGCGATGTGCTGCTTATATCGGGCGGCCTGGGCCCGACGGACGATGATTTGACGCGGCAGGCGCTGGCCGCGGCCATGCACGAGGACCTTGTAACCGACGATGGCGCATTGCGGGAGATAGAGGCTTTTTTTGCGCGGCTCAACCGCCCCATGCCGGCGGTTAATCGAGTGCAAGCTGCACGACCGGCATCAGCGCAGTGCATCAGCAACCCCAACGGCACCGCCCCCGGTATCGCTGCCCGCTGGGGCAACTGTCGAGTTTTTGCGATGCCCGGCGTTCCGAGGGAAATGAAGGGGATGTTCACGCAAGCTGTTGTGCCGGTTTTGGCCGCGATGGGCACCGGGACGGTGCTGCGCATCCGGAAACTCAATACCTTCGGCATGGGTGAGTCGGCCCTGGGCGACCGAATTAAAGATTTAATGAAGCGTGGATCGAATCCAAGCGTCGGTACCACCGTGCATGATGGAGTTGTATCGGTGCGAATTTATGCGCGGGGTTCATCCGACGAAGCGGATGCGGTAATTCGTTCGACTTCGGCCGAGTTGGTCAATCGACTGGGTGATTTGATATTTTCGACAGATGATGAGCCGCTCGAATCCGTTACAGTGCAATTGCTCCGTCAAGCCAGGCAGATGGTGGCAACCGCCGAAAGCTGCACGGGGGGATGGTTGGCGGAATTGCTCACGAGTGTTCCGGGGGCGTCGGAATGCTATTCCGGCGGCTGGGTGACTTACAGCAACGCTTTAAAGGCCAGCGAGTTGGGTGTGGATAGTCAGATGCTTTCCGCCCACGGCGCGGTAAGCGCGCCGGTGGCGGCGGCCATGGCCAGCGCTGCGCGCCAAAACGCGCATGCCCATTGGGGATTATCCATTACCGGTATAGCCGGGCCTGATGGTGGGTCACCCGAAAAACCTGTCGGGCTTGTCTTTATCGGGATAGCGGGACCCGATGGCGTTGAGGTGCGCAGATTTCAATTTCCCGGCGCACGTGCACAGATTCGACTGCGAGCGGCGCAAATGGCAATGACAATGTTGCGGCTAAAACTCATCGGCCGCAAATTTGAGGATGTGGTGCCATCGTAAATGGTGTCATTGACCGCATGGGGCCTAATCGCCGCGTCAGTCGTCGCACAGGTGAGTCTGGGCGTGCGTCTGCGCCAGGCGGAACACGCACCATACGGGGGCGTCGTCGGGTTGATCAAGGCCCGTTCTAAAACTCACCAGTTCAACGTAAATCGAAACGTCCGAGGTGGTTTCTACAAATGCCAATGGTGATCCATCTTCGTTCTGATACCGCAGCGGCCAGGGCTTTAATTCCGCCGGCGGTTTTTGTATGTTGGACGCTGCCAGCAGGATGCCTTCGGGCAACCGGCCAATCCGTTGCCAACCGGCCGGGGTGGTGTCGCCCGGCAGCATGAAAACATATCCCTCCACCATCCACTGGGTTTTTAATAGAAGCGGCAGAGATGAAATATACTGGCTGGGCATGGATTAAAGCTCGGCAGCAACCAGATCCTGATACGTTTCCCGGCGGCGGATAACCGTCCAGTTTTTACCGTTCACCATTACCTCGGCAGCGCGGGGGCGGGCGTTGTACTGGCTGCTCATGGCGAAGCCGTATGCCCCGGCGGAAAATACCGCCAGCAGGTCGCCACGCTTGACGACCGGCAGGTAGCGATCCTTGGCGAGATAGTCGCCGCTTTCACACACCGGCCCGACTACATCCACCTTTTGATCGCCCGGTATCCGCAATTCGCTGCCGCGATTGGGTGGTTCGGCATCTGCGCCCGGATTTACCGGCCAGATAAAATGGTAACTTTCATAAAGTGTGGGTCGGATAAGATCATTCATGGCTGCATCGGCGATTACAAAGTGTTTGCTGCCCCCCTGCTTGGTGTAGGTGACACGCGATACCAGAATGCCCGCATTGCAGGAAATGGAGCGGCCCGGCTCAAGAATGATTTTAAGTTTGCGGCCCCGTAATAATGGCACAATGGCGGCAGCATAATCGGCGGCCGAAGGGGCCTCGTTGCCTTCATAAAATGCGGCATATCCGCCACCAATATCCAGCGTATCAATGACGATCCCTTCGCGCGCCAGTTCGTCAATAAGTGTCAGGGCTTTATTGATGGTGTCGACGTAGGGCTGGGTGGTGTGAAGGCG
>JAKAYZ010000322.1 GCA_021816165.1 Planctomycetota bacterium
TGCGGCCACCGCGGTGAAGCGCGGATCCACAATCAGCCGGGTGAACATGGCGGAGTAAAACTGGACATCGTGACAGTGTTGAACCACTGTCTTGGTGTCTTGAACCGTGG
Source organism: Planctomycetota bacterium (assembly GCA_021816165.1). The sequence continues at coordinate 111 of JAKAYZ010000322.1, forward strand.
CCCAGGCGACATCGATGCTCCGAAATTGAACCAGACGCTTCGCTAACTCATGAGCCTCCTGCCGCAACACTCGGGCCTCCTGAGCCGGCAGCAGGCCACGGCACAGCACAAAACCGTTTTCATCGTAGAATCGCTTTTGTTCTGAGGTTAAGCCTGAAGTGGTCATATACACACCCTTTATAAAAAGCCGGCCCGTCCAACGCGGGCGATTCATCTATTATGGCCAAGCCAGCGGTTCGCATGCAATTGGAAAAAGTCGCTTTTAGTGGTAAATTTTCACCAATGGGGCAAGTAGGTTCTGGAGATACGCGGTGAAAGTGGCAAACGAATTCCTCTGGCCGATTCGCTGCATTCCGGAAATTGCACAGGCGGGGTGCTTTGCGATGCCGGAGCAGCATTTTAATATCACGTACCGGCACGACACGTGGGCCTTGCATCTGCATGATTATCCGGGGGTGCTGGAGTTGGCCGGCCGACGTTATCCGCTCCAGCCGGGTGATCTGACGTTTTCGCGGCCGGGCCGGCCTTCACGTTACGACATCACACAGCCGGGTCGCCATTGGTGCATTCATTTTCGGCCGCAGCCGCTCAGCGGTCCGCTGCTGGAACTCCCGCCACATCGGGCATTGGCCGGGCGACGGGCCTACCTGGAAGAACAGGTTTCCAACATCGCTAAATGGTATGTTCGTGGATGCGGGCATGAAGCTGACGCGCCTGGATACACCACCACGGCCGCTCTGCTTTTGCAGCAATTATTGATCTGGCTGGCCTTGGATGGGCGCGAGCAACCGCGCCGCACAGCCGTCAGCACCGCCAGCGACAAGGCAGATTCGCTGGCCGCCGATATTTGCCAGCGGCTGGAGGCGAAGCTTTCGGTGACGGATCTATGCCGGCGAGCGGGACTTTCCCGGAACTACATGTCCATGCAATTTCACCGCCGCCACGGCATGACCATTGCCCGCTACATTCTGGTTCAGCGACTGCGTTACGCGCGCAGCCTGCTTGAGGGGACTGACATGCAGATCAAAACCATTGGAGCCACCGTCGGCATGCCGGACCCGCGGCACTTTAACAAGCAATTCCGCCGCTTTTATGGCGCGGCCCCAAGTGCTATCCGCGTCGCAAACAGCCCAGATTTGGGCAAAGAAGGATAAATCCACCCTGGAACACGCCCACACAACCGCGATGCACGGATAAAGGATCCTCGGAAATCATTGGACAGGAATACCCCGCCTGGAAACCCCAGCCGATCGCGGCGGTGCAGCAGATGCCGCTGGCCGGACCAGCCGGTCCGTTCATCAGTGATCGTGGTGCGGTTTTTCCTGGCGCAGGCCATAAACGTTCAGGGCATTGGTGGTGCCCACATAAACACGGCCTTGGGCAACCATTGGCGTGTTGAAGCGCACAATTGGCCCGGTGAGGGCGTTGCCGCGTCCCGTGGTACTGTTAAAAAGCAGATCATTGAGATTGGCGGCATTGAAGGCCACCAAACTATTTTTGCCTCGATTCAAGGTCCAGAGAATGCCATCATGACCACCATTGCTCGATATCTCCGGTGTGGACCCCGGATAACCGTATTTACCATAACTATGAAAGGAAGTGCTGGTGGGATGAGGGTTGATGTGGGCATGAGAAATTGCAAACGCCTTTGCTGCATCATTCACGGCTACGTAGTAAATGGTGCCGCCGACGGCCTTCCCGCCGGTGTAAAAGGCGGCCGTACTAAACGCACCACCCGTAGCCTTTATTTGTTGAACCACGTCATCAAAACCGGACCGCCCATCACCCGCCGCATCACCGTGGTAACCACCCATGTGGTTGCGATCCAGCAGATAAATAATGCCCTGCTTGTCGTTGATCACCATGAGCTTTCGGTGTTGCGGGCTGCCCACGGAACTGGGCAATAGCACCGGACTGCTGGAACCAAGATCCTCATCCGTATTATTGAGAAACTCTTCATCCCTGGGGGTGAAATAATCGCTCACATGCAGGCCGAATCCATTGGGATTATCCCGATGCTGGCGAAGGTCCGAGTCCGGAGAAAGCTTTACCACTGAATCGCCGTAATCGCCGCCGGCAGGTACCCGCAAATCGGGCTGATCGGTGCTCAGCCGACCGCTGTAAGGGGCCTTGATCAGCTTTGTGTCAAAAGTTCCATTTCCAGTTTCGACATACAAATTGCCGTGCTGATCCACGGCAATAGCGCCCGCACCCTGCCAGATACCGCCCGCGCCATCACTGAACCGGGTACTGCCGGTGCCATGCCCGGTGGGTACGGCGCACCATTGAGCGGTACAAGCCAGCGTATCGTCCGCATTTCTGATGGCATTGTATCCCACGACCCAGCCGTTGTACGGACCATGGTCGCCGGGATCTGCCCAAGCCATGTAAACCGTGTGATTGACCGGATCAAATGTCAGACAGCGGCACGTCAAATCGCGGGCATCAAATACCGTTTCACCACCCCCACGCCGCCTTACCGCCGGCCCGCTGATATAATGAGCATTCTGCAAACCTTCGGCGATGTCGGCGGTGGCGTAGCGCCGACCGCTGAAAATTTTTATCGCGGCCAGCAGGTGAATCCAATGTAACACACCGCCCGTACCGGGACCTATCTCACTTTCCTCACATTGAACATACAGCACGTTGTTACCCGGATCGATGGCCGGCGTATCTTCCACCGGAAAGCGGTTGTACCCGCTCCACCAATTGCCGTCCGCCGCCCTTACTATATCTGCCTTATTGTGAAATTTTGTCAGCAGACTGGCCTTCCACAAAACCGTGCCGGTATCCGCATTGATCGCCCAGACGCTGTCATTGTTCAAGGCGACAAACACTACATTCTGCACCCCCCGATGCCGCCCCACTGTTATGTTGACCTTGGACTTGAATAGCGGTTGGCCGGATTCAGCTCCGGCCAGATGCACCGTGAAGAGTTTGCCGAAACTCGCTGACGCGACGTTCCGCGGCGTTAATATCTTTTCTTCCGAATTAAGGCCGGTATTGAAGCCATTGTTATGGTACGTTAACACATTGCCGGAGGCGTTATGGCCCGCAGCGGCGGCAACACGCGACACCAGGGACAGGCCAGTGCCTATGCCGACTGCCACCATAGCCACTGATAATACGCGAAGCATTTGTCTCATGGGATACTCCTTTATCTCAATGATACCGAGGCACGGTAGAATCAACAGTCAGACTCCAGGCATCAATGCCGCCCGCCATTGAATGCACGTGCTTGAATCCCAAATCACGCAGAAGCGCGGTCGCCCGCAGTGAGCGCACGCCATGATGGCAATGAATGATCAGGCGCTTGTGGCGATGGTCACTTAATTCATGCACGCGCTGGGGCAATTGCTGCAGCGGAATAAGCACGGCTTTTTCCAACCGGGCGATGTCCCATTCTTCCGGACGGCGCACATCCAGAATGAAAATATCCTCGCCCTGCTTCAACCATTGCCGCACCTGATCGGGGGTTACCTCCCAATCAGGATTATGCGGTGGGGGATTGGGAGATTGATCGGTCATGGCCAAAAATCCCTGAAACCTCAGTCAGCATAGATTGCCCCGCGCGACTACAATAACCGCAACCAGAGCACCCGGTGATTAGTTTACCGTGTGGTCAACCCGCGTGGAAGTGACAACCATGATACACCCGGACCTCACGCTTGCCTTGCCCATGGACGTTCAAACGGACATCTTGACCCATGCCCGCGCGCAATACCCTCTCGAATGTTGTGGATTACTTATTGGCAAGACCGCCCGCCTGGACGACAAGATTTTACAGGTAAACCGAAGCATTGCCGCAGCGAACCATGCCCCCGCAACGGACCAGCGTTCTGCCTACGCCATCGACAGCCGTTTTTGGCTGGAGCAGGACCGCCTCGCCGCAGCCGCCGGATTGCAAGTAATGGGCATCTATCACAGCCATCCCGATCATCCAGCGGTGCCCAGCGCCACGGACCTCCGGTTGGCGTGGCCGGTATACGTGTATCTGATTGTGTCCGTCGGCACGGCCGGTACCCCCGCGCTGCGTGCCTGGGTCATCAACGCAGCCGGAAATCAGTTTGT
>JAKAYZ010000323.1 GCA_021816165.1 Planctomycetota bacterium
GTGCCTCGCGACCACCAACCGCCTCTTCAATCTGCCGACATTGCAGGCTCGTGCGCTGGTCATTCCAGAGAATGGCAGGACGCAATGGCTGCGGCGAGTCACCCAGGAATACGCTGCCGTGCATCTGCCCGGAAAGACCGATCGCCGTGATATCCGAGGCCTTGCGTCTGGCCTTCCGTAATACTTTTTTCATCGCATTCAGCGACGCGTGCCACCACTGGGCGGGGTCCTGCTCGGCCCAGCCGGGCCGCGGGCAAAGCAGTTCGTGGGCGGCCTCGGCCGTCCAGACCTCACCTTCGGCGGTAAGTAAAAGTGCCTTGGTGGCAGAAGTACCAATGTCCAAACCCAGCACAAGCATAATGATGCACCTCTATAAAGAATTTCGGCACCCGTTATTTAACTATTTATCTCATTTTGCTGGTTGATGCAAAGCTGCCGTCACCACTGCAGGCATGTACGATACCTTTCGGCACCGGTTGACGGAGCAACTATTGACAGGGCAACCAAAGCATTAACACATATTGATATCATGATGCGGCATGAGCGAGGCGGGGAGGCAGCTTTTAACCGTATGCGACAGTACCGTGTATTAATCTGCCGATACAAGCCCGGCGGCCAAAACATTCGGTGTCGGGCAGGGATGGGCAAGCATTGTGTATCTGCATCGCCCATTTAGCCGTGTGCCCCCATCGCACTCCGCCGCACGCGCGCTTCATCGCGGCCCAGTACATGCACCGATCCAACCGTGGATAATTCCACGGCAGGCCCGCCGGGACATACGCCGGCGGCTGAATTATGCGGTTTATACGTTGCGCCGTTTTGTCACGCTCGAAATGCCAACCATTTTTTTGTACAGTACGATCATGACTGACGCACTGACAAACGCCGATGGCACAACCAACGCACCGATACCCGCGGCAATTGGCCTCGGCTCTCGACTAAATCCGCTGGCGTACGCTCATATTGTCCGCGATACGCTCCTAAGCCCACGCCGTTGGCTGGAAAGCTGGTACGGTGCCTACGCGATTCTGGGTGCCGTTTCTTCCGGCATCATTCCTATCACGCTGCCGCTGATGATGTCCAAACTTACCGGGCAATTAAGCACCGTTGGTTTTGTGATGGGCGCTTTTAATTTGGGGGCCATCTCTTCACCGCTGTGGGGTAATATTGCGGACAGGACCAAAAAATTCCGTTTCATATTTTTCAGCGGTTTGGCTCTCGAAGCGGTTGGGCTGGTCAGCTTTCCGCTGGTGCATGGACTCCTGGCGTGGTTTTTAATTGCCCTGATGATGGGCACCAGCACGGCCGCCGTCGCCACCTGTGCCACCCTCATGGTGGTGGAATTTCATCCCGCTAATGAGTGGACACCGCGCATCGGCTGGCTGCAAACCTTCAACGGAGCCGGTCAATCGATCGGACTTCTGCTGGCGGGTATTTTGGTGGCGGCCGGCTACCGCACCGCGCTCTGGACGGGCGCGGCACTGCTTTTGCCTGCCATTGGCCTGGGCATCTGGGGTCTGAGAAAGTCGGTCTTTCGTCGTGCACCGGACCCTACCATCACCCTCCGGTGGATACGCTCCCATGCCGACATCACCCCCATTGGACGCTTTGCCCGCGTTGAATTGCTGGGCGGCGGCATATTGCGGCATTTTTCTGTTATCAATTGGCGCGGAATAAAGAATATGGGGCGGATGCTGCCGACGCGCTTTGGCCGATTTATTCTTTCAATTTTTGTCCTCTTTTTCGGCATTGCCGGCTTTTTTGCCTATTTCCCCATTTTTCTTAAAACGGCGTTTCATATTGCACCGCCTATCACTTCCGTCGCCTATGCCGCCACCGCAGGTGTGGGCGTTGCCCTTTATGCCCTGGCCGGTAAATGGAGCGGCAAACTGGGTGCGGGGGCGATTTATTTTCTTGGACGCCTGCTCCGCTTGATGGCGTTTGTGTTGATGCTTATCGCCATTTTTATTCACAACCGAACCGCAACGGCGCTGCTGGCATTTGGTAGTTTTTCCATGGTGATCCTGGCGTGGCCCATTATCAGCGTAGCCGCTACCGAATTAACATCGGAATTAAGCCCCATTGGTCAGGGCATGGCACAGGGGTTGTACAACGCCGCCAATGCCGTCGGCACTGTGCTGGGCACCTATCTCGCCGGTGCGTTGGTGGGCATTATGGGCTTTAAGTCGCTGCCGATTATGGCTGTCGTGGGGATGTTGTTGTCATTGGTTATTGATGGCTGGCCCAAGCGTCAAGATACAGCAGCCACTCCGCCATCTGCCGCTACTACAGCCGATTCCGCCGCGCCGTCCGCGGCGAACAATCAGCCCACCACGTCAGGATAAGGCCGGGGTGGCGGCCCTCTGGTTCGGCGAAAAGGCGTGTCCTTTGGTAACATACCACGCGGTTGTTTACGGAGAGCCAATGCCCTACGCAAAACGTCATATTTTAGTGACCTCAGCGCTGCCCTACGCCAATGGTTCCATCCACATTGGCCACCTCGTGGAATACATCCAAACCGATATCTGGGTGCGATTTCAGCGGTTGCGTGGCCACCAGGTCACCTATGTGTGCGGCGACGACGCCCATGGCACGCCCGTCATGCTTCGCGCCCGCAGTTTGAATCTGGCCCCGGAAGCCTTTATCGAAAAGATGAATCAGGAGCATCTGAACGACTTTACCGAATTCGGCGTCGCTTTTGACCAATATTACTCCACTCATTCACCCGAGAATGCCCAGCTTTGTCGAGATGTTTATGAAAAACTTTCGGCGGGCGGGCATATCGTCTGGAAGGATGTGGAGCAGTTTTACGACCCTGTAGAGAATATTTTCCTGCCCGATCGCTTTATCCGCGGTTTGTGCCCTAACTGCCGCAGCCCCGATCAATACGGCGATTCCTGCGAGGTTTGCGGCAAGCATTATTCGCCTGTGGATTTAATCGATCCGCGCAGCGCCGTCAGTGGGGCAACGCCGGTAAGAAAGACGTCGCGCCATCTGTTTTTGCGCCTGCAAAATTTTCGCCAGCCGTTGGAAAAATTATTACGCGGCGGCATGGTGGATACATCGGTCGCCAATAAGCTCGATGAGTGGTTTTCGGAGGAACTTAAAGATTGGGATATCTCCCGCGATGCCCCGTTCTTCGGTTTTGAAATTCCCGGTGAAACGCAGAAATATTTTTATAACTGGCTCGACGCCCCCATCGGCTACATTGCATCGCTGGCGCATCTGCTCGGCAGTGTGGCCGAGGCCGACGAATTTTGGGCCAATCCCAATCTGGAAGTGCATCACTTTATCGGTAAGGACATCGTTTATTTCCATGCTCTATTCTGGCCGGCCATATTGATGGGCAGCGGTCGGCGCCTGCCCGATCGGCTCTCGGTGCATGGGCATCTGACGGTTAACGGGGAAAAGATGTCCAAAAGCCGCGGAACATTCATCAGTGCCCGGCAGTATCTGCGTCATCTGGATCCACAATGGCTGCGATATTATTTCGCTACGCGGCTCGGCCCGTCGCCGGCGGATCTGGATTTGAGTTTTTCCGATTTTTCCGCCCGTGTAAACAGCGAATTGGTCGGAAAGATCGCCAACCTGATGAGCCGCGTAGCCCCCATGCTTTCGCGCTTGCTTGAGGGACAGACCGGTGTGATTACGCAGGATGCCCTGACGCTTTTGGATTCTTTCCGCAGCGCCCAGAACGAAATGGTCGACGCCTACGAGGGGCGTCACTTTGCGGCTGTGACCCGCACCGCGTGCGCATTGGCCGATAAAGCCAATAAATTTGTCGAAGATAATGCCCCGTGGGCCTTGGTGAAGCGCGATCCGGAGGCCGCCCGCGGTGTGTTGACGGCAGCTTTGGAATGCAGCCGGATATTGGCCATCTATCTCAAGCCGATCATACCCGCCATCAGTGCTAAGGTGGAAAAGTGCCTGCGCACGGGCGATCTTAAATGGAGCGACATTGAATTTTCAATGGCTCCCACGCGCATTGTTCCCTTTGAACATCTTATCAGTCGCCTTGATGAAAGGAATATCCAAACCATGCTGGAAGAAAATCAAACCGCGTCAGCCGCCTCACCGTCCGCACAGCAAGGCAAAGCGGCCGGGGCCGGCGGTGTCACCTCGGCGGCCAGCGCCACAACGGCACCTGCGCCCCATACGGATGCTGAACCGCTTGCCG
>JAKAYZ010000324.1 GCA_021816165.1 Planctomycetota bacterium
CGTCCGCGAATACCCCAACGTCATCAGCACCACGGTCACGGTGTCCACCGCTTATCCCGGTGCCAGTCCGTCCACCGTGCAGGGCTTCATTACGTCCCGCCTTGAGCAGGCGATTGCCCAGGCACCCAATATCGACTACATGACCGGCACCAGCACGGAAGGCACATCCACCATCGCGTGCAACATGGTGTTAAATTCCAATCCCAACTCCGATATTGCCCAGATATTGGCCAAAGTAAAACAGGTGGCCAGCCAGTTGCCGCCGCAAAGCCAGTCACCCACGGTTAATGAATCGGTTGGTGATACTCGCGCCTTGATGTATCTGGCTTTTTACAGCTCCAAACTTTCCGGTCAGCAGATCAATGACTATCTCCTGCGCGTCATCCAGCCGGAAATTCAGTCTTTGCCCGGAGTTAGCCAGGCCCAGATTCTTCCACCGGGCACCGGCTCAAGCGGAAACAGCTTTGCTGTCCGCGCCTGGCTGGAACCCAATAAGATGGCGGCTCTCGGCATTACGCCCAGCGACGTATATAACGCCATTGCCAATAACAACAGCATCTCCGCCGTGGGGCGGCTGCGCGGAAAAAACATCGCAGAAGTAATAACCGCCACCACGCAGTTAAAAAATATCAATCAATTTAAAGATCTGATCGTTAAAAAGTCGGGTTCGGCCATCATTTATCTCAAAGATGTGGCCCATGTGGTGCTTGGTGCCCAAAACTATAACGCCAGTGTGCTCCTCAATGGCAAGCGCGCGGTGTTTATGGGCATTCAGACAACGCCCGATGCCAATGACCTTGCGGTGGCGCACGCCGCCCACATCATGTTCGCCAAAATCAAGAAAAATTTACCTCCTGGCCTTCACGCCACCATCGGCTTTGATGGCAGTACCTACATTAAGGTGGCGATAGCCGATGTTGAAAATACGGTTCTGATTACTTTGGGTATTGTCGTCTTGGTGGTATTCCTGTTCCTCGGGTCATTGCGCGCACTGATCATCCCCGCCGTCGCCATTCCGCTTTCCATTGTCGGAGCCGGTACTTTTGCATTGGCCAGCGGCTTTTCCATTAATCTTCTCACGCTGCTGGCCATTATTCTGGCGATTGGTTTGGTGGTGGACGACGCCATTATCGTCGTGGAAAATATTCAGCGCCACGTGGATGAGGGGATGAAACCGGCGGCCGCTGCAGTGCGCGGTGCCCGTGAACTTGCCGGTCCCATTGTTGTTATGTCGTCAACGCTGGCGGCGGTCTTTGCGCCCATCGGGCTTATGGGCGGACTCACCGGATCACTGTTCAGTGAATTTGCCTTTACTCTTGTTTTCGCTGTCTTCGTTTCCATGGTGGTGGCTTTGACCCTGTCGCCCATGCTCAGCAGCCATTTGCTCAAACCACCGCGGCCGCACGGTTTGGTCAGCTTGCTTGACCAAATATTTGATACCGTTCGACGCATTTACATTTACACACTCGAGGCGGTGCTTAAAATCCGCATCGCTGTTCTCATTGCTGCCGCCGGCATCTTTATCAGCATCCCCTTTCTCGTCATGGGGGCAAAGTCTGAACTGGCACCCACCGAAGACCAAGGCATCCTTTTCTTCACCGGCACAGGCCCGGCCACGGCTACCTTACACTACATGTCGAAATATGCGGCCCAGATTAAAAAAATCTGCGATTCCTTTCCGCAGACTGACCGCGTATTTCAGGTAAACGGGTTCTCTTTTGTCTCCCCGGGCCAAAATACCCTCGTCGGTGGCATGCTCCTCAAACCGTGGAATCAGCGCACCGTCACCCAGCAGGAAATTTTGCCCGTTCTGGATAAGAAACTTAAATCGGTCACCGGCGTGCAGGTGGCGGCCTTTCCACTCCCATCATTGCCCGGCTCGGCCGGAGGCTTCCCGGTTCAGTTTGTCATCAAAACCACCCATGGTTTTGCCAAACTTGATCAGGTCGCCAATCGCTTGCTCAAGGCCGCCATGGCCAGCCATAAGTTTGTCTTCCTGACCAAAGACATCCGTTACGACGACCCGCAGGTGCAGATCAGAATTCATCGTAAAATTGCGGCCGACCTCGGCTTTACGGCAGGGCAAATCACTGCCGATCTGCAACCCCTCCTCGGTGGTAATTTTGTCAATCGCTTCGACCTCAAAGGCCGCAGTTATAAGGTTATCCCGCAGGTACCCGATGCCAGGCGTGCCACCGCTTCAGACTTGAAAAATTATTACATTCGTACGGCCTCCGGGGCCATGGTACCGCTTTCCACCATCGTATCTATCCGGCATGTGGTGCAGCCGGAATTTATCGCGCAGTTTCAGCAGTTAAACGCCGCTACCATAGAGGGTGTACCGGCACCCGGCGTGTCGTTGGGCCAGGCCCTCACCTATCTCAAAAACGAATCAAAAAAACTTATGCCTCCCGGTTATGCCGTCGACTACGCCAGCCAGTCGCGCCAGTACCTGGAGCAAGGCAACGCCATTGTCGTTACCTTCGCCCTGTCCATCATCCTCGTGTTCCTCATGATGGCTGCTCAATTTGAAAGCTTCATCGACCCGCTGATTGTCATGTTTACCGTGCCAATGTCCATTTTCGGAGCCTTGATATTCCTGTTCCTCGGCGTCGCCACGCTGAACATCTATACAGAGGTGGGCCTTATTACCCTCATCGGGCTTATTACCAAGCAGGGCATCCTCATTGTGGAATTTGCCAATCGGCTTCAGGAAGAAGAAGGACTCAATCGGCATGCGGCCATCGTCAAGGCCTCATCCGTGCGCTTGCGTCCCATCTTGATGACCACCGGTGCCATGGTCTTTGGCGTAGTGCCGCTTTTAATTGCCACCGGTGCCGGTGCGGTAAGCCGCTTTGATATGGGTCTGATGCTGGCTTCCGGCCTGGCCATAGGCTGCCTCTTTTCGTTGTATGTGGTCCCGGTGATTTATTCCTTTATCGCATCGGTTAAAAAGCCGCAGTCGCAAACACAGCCGGTGCTGGAAGCCACCGCCCCTGCAGGCCACTAAGCTGAAGCCACCATGCACGGCGGTGTGCCGAGGGAAATGAGCCTTTCATGTACGGGGGCGCGGTCGATTCGGAGCCTGTCCGCCTTGGTGTCTCTCCGCCCTGACCATTTACATGTAATACCGCATATAATCTGCCGCTTGGGCCATATGGAGTTGTCATTTTGAAACGCTTCAAAGACCTTACAGAGCAGGAAATCCTGGCATTGGCCATCTCAATGGAAGAGGACGATGGCAAAACCTACGGCGAGTTCGCCGAGCATCTTGCCGCCGGCTTTCCCGCCTCGGCAAAAATGTTCACCGCCATGCAGCAGGAAGAATCCGATCATCGTCGCCGACTCCTCGATGTCTATATTGAACGCTTCGGGGAACACATGCCCCCGATCACCCGCGAAGATATCAGCGGCTTTGTAAAACGACGCCCGAAATGGCTGGTGCTTCAATCCGGCATTAACGCCATTCGCCAGCAGGCGGAAATTATGGAATTGGAAACCCGCAACTTTTACCAAAAGGCCGCCGCCCGCTGCACTCACGCCTCCACCCGCAAACTGCTCGGTGACCTGGCCCAGGAGGAACAAAAGCACTCGGCTTCGGCCGCCAACCTTGAAAAAGAGCTTGTCACCGATGACCAAAAAAAGATTGAATCCGAGGCCCAGGCCCGCATGTTTGTGCTGCAAATTGTCCAGCCCGGTCTGGTTGGGCTTATGGATGGATCTGTTTCAACGCTCGCACCGCTTTTTGCCGCCGCTTTTGCCACGCACGACAGCTTTCAGGCTTTTGTCGTCGGCATCGCTGCCGCAGTCGGGGCAGGCATTTCCATGGGCTTTGCCGAGGCACTCTCAGATGATGGTTCACTTACCGGCCGCGGGCACCCGCTGGTTCGCGGAGTGGTGTGCGGACTGATGACCACCGCCGGCGGCCTGGGGCATACGCTCCCTTATCTGATACCCGACTTCCGGGTAGCCACCGGCATAGCAGTGGTGGTGGTATGTATCGAGTTGGTTGCTATCAGCTTTATTCGCTACCGGTACATGGATACGCCGTTCCTGCGGGCGGCATTCCAAATAGTGGTGGGGGGCATTCTCGTTTTTCTGGCGGGAATTCTATTTGGCTCGCTTTGAACCCTTTCCCAAACACGCCGAACGTACCCCCAGTCCCCGGATGCACGGC
>JAKAYZ010000325.1 GCA_021816165.1 Planctomycetota bacterium
AGGCGATGGCGCTGCTGTCATACAAGCATCGCCACCATGTGCGTCCGCTGACAGTTTGGTTTCGCGGGCATTCATCGCGAACGGTGGGTTTTGCCTATCTGATGGAGACACCCGTATGGCGGATGACCTACCGCCTGATATTGCCGGCACCCGGTGACACACGGCAAAAGTCCGTCGTGCAGGCGATGGCGTTGGTAACCAACGATTCAAACACCGATTGGAACAACATCCGCCTGGATTTGCGTGGCGGCGAACCCGTATCTTTCATCGCCCATCTTTACAGGCCCCTGTATCAGCGGCGGCCCGTCCGGCAGGCCAGCAGTGAGCTCAAGCGATCGCCGCAAACGTGGGGCGGCGCGGCTTACCAATCGCGGCGACCGGGCATATTATCGCGGCACCTTTACCATCAGTTACGAAGACAGCGAGGTACCCCGACTCCCACCGGGACGGCGGGTGTCGGGACCATTGGTGGCGGAGGCTCCATATTCCAGCAATCGGGCCAGCAATCGGGCCAGCAACTGCAAAAACTGCCGTCTGTACCGTTTAATCCGCTGCAAGGTGTCAAGGCGCTGGCCGGTACCTCGATGGTTTATCCTGCCTTTGACTACCACATGGATGATCTAAGCCTGCAACAGGGCCACTCGGCGTTGGTGCCGATTCTGGTTACGCCCATCGCCGCAAAGACGGCGGATTATTTCACGGCCTACGATTTTGCCAGCGTCGTGGGCGGGACTCACCACCCATTGAAAGCTGTGCGCCTGACCAACAACTCTGCCCACTATCTGCCACCGGGGACCACCTCCATTTACCAAGGAGCCGTGCTGGCGGGACAGGCCGTGATGCCCGCACTGCCACCCGGTGCTCACCGTACGCTGAAGTTCGCTGTAGACCGCTCCGTCGGCATCCGCATTCATGCCGACACCGCCCCGCCTTCCCGGCTTATTACCATGGCGATTGACGGCGGCGTACTTTATGAACGGTTTACCGATCGCGCACCCTTCAGGCTGACGGTTGTAAATTCCGGTTCCACTAAAAAAACAGTGCTCATTCGCACCGGTGTCGCTCGTCGGCTTATGGTTCAACGCCGCCTGCTTTCCGCGGGCAGGCATCGGCGCACCGCCACGCTGCAATTAGACCTGATGCCGCAGCACCGCGAATCATTCCCTCTGGCTATTCGCAGCCATTTCAGCCAGACTGTCAGCCTGGCGGGGTCGAATGCCGACCAAATCAAGCAATTAATGGACGAATATCCGAAGATGCCGCCCAAAATACGGGCGGCGATTAAAGGCGGCTACAACCTGCAGGTTCGATTGCAGACCACCAAATCGAAGGCGGTCAACTTACAGGCGGCGCTGGCATCGGTGAAGTCGATCACAACCCAGCTTGAAACATCGCTGACGTCCATGAAGAAAGCGGGAAAGGCATACGACAAAGCGGCCGCCGTGCTCAACCACGAAACGGGAATATACATACAGCTTACCAACGAACTGACCGCCCAAAAGCAAATTATTGAAAAGGCGACCAAGGCGGTGGCGCGTTACTGGCAGAAAGAAAAAATTAAAACCACGCCCCTCGGTTGAGGAAGTTTGGAAGCTGCCGGGCGAAGTAGAGTAAAAACAACAGCGGCGAGGTAGCCGGTTAAACCACCTCGCCGCTGTAATCCCGTAGGCTCTTTGCCTTATCCGCTTACGCGGACTTCAGTTGGCCAAAGGCTCAACCGAAACCCGATGGTTGGCCGCAAACGCCACCCGCCCATCGGACAATGCAAAGAGGCTGTCGTCCCGCGCCAGGCCGACATTTTTACCCGGTTTGAATTTGGTTCCACGCTGCCGCACGATAATCGACCCGGTCGTTACCACTTCGCCAGCATAGGCCTTAATGCCCAAGTATTTAGGATTGCTATCTCGACCATTACTGGTAGAGCCTTGTCCCTTTTTATGTGCCATAGTCAATTACCCTGTAACTAATCGACTAGCCAGCATTCGCACCGTGCGTCACTGCCAGCCACGTCGCTTCGATCATTCCAGACCCGCCATTTTACCGATAGCCGAGGGGGCGTCAAATCTGGTCTTTACGACAAGCGTGAAAGTATGTCCGATAACTGCATCGTTCGGCTTGCGACAACTGCCGAAGGCTCAATGCACCGGCCGAAGCAGCCACTTCCTCACCGTGATCGCGAATATTGGATGACCTGAATATTTGCCCGCCTGAAAAGTCAACGTATTTTTACCTTGGTGTAGCCTGATTTCCACCGGAGATGTCATCTGCCACATACCGTTGGTCCACGGAATGGTAAGAGTCACCGGATCGCGGCTCGGTGCGACGGAAAGGTTCAGATATTCCGTCGGCTTCACCGATACGATTTGCCCAACCAAACTGTACATGCCCGCGTGCGGCACGTCGACCACATAGCGGATCGGAATATTGCGGTGTTTGACCGGCTCACCATTGTGATAAGTAATCTGCGTGCCGCCCAAATCGCTTTTACTGATAATAATGCCGTGCAATCCATTTATTTGCCGTTGACCGCAGGCAGCAGGAATGGTGATAACCCCCGCCGAGTTCACCGTAATGTGCATGGCCGATCGTGGTACGGGTGACGCCTCGATTCTCTCAATTAAAGTCGGCCCGTATTTGCGGGCCAAGACGGCGTTGCTGGGTGTATGGTATGTCGGCTTGCCGGAGGCGATAATCGCGCGTGCTTCGTTGTTGGCGATGGCGTACCAAAATCCGCCAGTACCAAACGACCTCAGATTGGGCTTTTTCTCTCCGAGGGTTGCAGCTATCCATTGGGCTCGGAGTACCTTTTTGAACTGATGCAGGTGACGCCTTGCCTGCGCTTCCAAAATAAAATTCAGACCGTTGCAATGATCCCACCAGAGCCACTCCCACCCGGCGCTGAACCGCGTAATCCATCCATTGCGCGTCCAATGACTCAATGCCGCGTGGCCGCGCTGCCTGACGCCCCACGTCGGGATGCCAAAGGCGCGCTCGGCAAGTCGCCCTATCCATGCGCGGGCCCCACATTCTCCGCCACCGGCGATCAGCTTGGCCGCTTTTGAACCTGGCACGCATCCCAGGTCCTCGCGGTTGTAGCCTACATCCGTATGCACAATGTTGACGTAGTGCTCACCGGCAATATTGTATGGTTCGTAGTTCATGTACATCTTGCGGAACCAACTGATCTCTTTATCGCTGAATGGATCATCCACCACATAACGGCACTGCCAAGTGGTTAATGTCGGAAACGCCGGATCAAGTTGTTTTCTCTGGTACGCCCGTTGATAGTTCATGTAACGCGCTACGGGATGGTAAATCTTCTGCCACCGCAGTGTCGGTGCCTGCATTAAAGCCGTGGCCAACGCGAGGCGTTGAAGGATACCGCTGTGTGCATATGGGCTGGCCTTTTCGATGGCGGCATATATCTGCATCGTCAGGCCGTAGTTTCCGTTGCGGGCTCCATCCGCCGCCTGCATCTGCTTCATCAGCGCGGGGTTGGACAGCAAGGCATTGATCAACCGCTCATCAGCAGGTGATTGTTGGGCGAATGCCGCCAATCTCCGCGGCGTGGCGTCCGAAATAATGGATGCCTCCGCCAATTTATTATCCCACCGACTGCTGGACAGAAAACCGTCCACCATGGAGAGAATTGGTGCCCCAGTGGATCGACACTGAGCAATGGCCCTCATAAAAGCGTGGTTGGTCGTCAGGTAAGGCCGATGCAGCCCCTCCGCTTCATAAGCGTCCATAAAGGGGTGTACCATGCCAGGATCGACGTGCGGCACGGCATGTGAAATTTGCCTGCGCAGGTCTTTCAGAATCGCAGCATAGTGGGCCATCAGTTTCTTACCTGCGGAGGTAAGCACGACCGGCTTGGGGGCTTGTTTTCGCTGCATAGCGATGGTTGGACACGCCAAAACCAGCACGGCAGATACGGTGAGCACAACGCCAAAGTAATACGTTTTCATAAATTTACCCCATTTCCTTCCACCAGCACTTCGGATGAACGCACTGTACATTAAATGAGGGTCCGAGGTTGTTGCCAAGCTTCCCTCAAGCCCGCAGAGTGTCCCGTTCACTAACACCCGCATACAGAATTATAACACAAAACGGGACGACCAGTACTAGATATTGTCAGTCAGATTAGCTGCAAATATACAATCAATAGTTTC
>JAKAYZ010000326.1 GCA_021816165.1 Planctomycetota bacterium
TGACAACCGAACCAACAGCAAGGCGTACAACACCTAGCTTCCGCCGCTTAGTCGTTGCACATTGCATGTGCTTTCCCTCCCTCTGGGTTGGCTACTGGGCCTTGGATGGCCGCCATCGATTCGGCCACTACGCGCGTGCCGTTCTGGAAAGGTTTTTTCTCAAAAACGCCCATTGGCCCATTCCATACCACGGTTTTGGCGGCGGAAATAAGCTCGGCATATCGCTTGGCTGTAGCTGGGCCTATATCAAAACCCTCCATGCCGTCGGGGATGTCGCCAGCTACCACGCTGGTCTTGGCTTGATCGGTCATTTCTGTGGCAACCACTGTGTCCGCCGGCAGAACCAACTTGCCGCCCGCCTTTTCGAGCAGTGATTTGGCCAGAGGTGCTTTATCTTTCTCACACAGCGACTGGCCTACTTTTTTGCCCTGTGCCAGGAAAAATGTATAGGCCATCGCCCCTCCAATCAGCACATGGTCCGCTTTGGATAGCAGATTCTCGATCACGGCGATCTTGTCCGATACTTTGGCTCCACCCAAAATTGCAATAAATGGACGCTGAGGATGATCCAGCGATTGGCCCAAAAATTTGAGTTCCTTCTCTATAAGCAGGCCGATCACGCGTCGGCCCGGCCCCAATTTTTCTGGTACGCCGTAGGTCGAAGCATGCTGACGGTGGGCTGTACCAAAGGCATCATTTACATACAGATCGCCCAAAGCCGCCAACTCACCGGCGAACGCAGGATCGTTCTTTTCCTCGCCCTTGTGAAAACGCGTGTTCTCCAGCACAAGCACATCACCCGGCTTCAGTGCTGAAACCATTTGACGTACCTTTTCACCGATGCAATCTGGCGCTAGCTGCACCGGTTTGCCCAACAGTTTGGCCAGGTGTTCGGCGGCGGGTTTCAGCGAGTATTTAGCCTCGGGGCCACCTTTCGGCCGACCCAGGTGGCTCATCAAAATAGCCATGCCACCGCGATCAATGATGCTTTTAATCGTGGGCAGGGCGGCAACGATCCGGCGGTCGTCCGTAATTGCCAGATGGTCATCCAGCGGGACATTAAAGTCGACCCGAACCAATACCTTTTTACCGCTGACTGCCAACGCACTGACTGTTTTTTTTGCCATAAGAGCTGCTGATCCCTTCCCGATCAAAGAACTATTCATCCGCCAAGGTACCGGACGTTATCTCGGCCCAACTTCGGCTATGCTAGATAATCCTGTTCATACGGTCAAGGATGACATTCATTTGAATCTGTGGCAAAGGGGAATCAGTACAGTGGTCAATCCCGTCGAACGGCCGAATTGCCCGGCCAATGGACGCATGCCCGATGGCGAAAGCCGTTTCGGCCATTTACATGCGTTCTGGCAGCGTTTTGGCGCGAAGATTTTTAAGAGCTGAAATTCCGGCTTGCCCGATCCATCGGCAGCGATGATGCGATACATTACAATACACCACGGGGGCCGCAATTTATGCGGTTCAGCGGCTTTTTGTTTGTCAGGTATCTATACGACTTATGACTTTAGTCAACATAAATGTGCAAAACATGGCGGGCTATACCCCCGGTGAGCAGCCCGAATCGCTTTCCATCATCAAACTCAATACGAATGAAAATCCTTACCCGCCTTCGCCGCTGGTTCGCGCGGCGATCGCCCAAATTACCGACGAGCAGTTGCGCCGTTATCCGTCTCCCGATGCACGTTTGTTTCGTGAAGCGGCCGCCCGCGTTCACGGTGTACCTGCCGATTGGATCATGGCAACCAACGGTGGCGATGAACTCCTTTCGGTTATATTTCGTGCCTGTCTGCTGCCGGGTGATCGCGTGGCTTTTCTGGAACCGAGCTATTCGCTATACCCCGTTCTGGCCGCTGGCATAGGGGCTGCGGTTGAGGCGTTGCCGTATCGCGTAGTTGGCTCGACATGGAATGTGCCCGACGAAATATACTCCGTCAACGCCCGTTTGCTTGTGATTGTCAATCCCAATGCGCCGTCCGGTACTCTGACGGACATTGACGCGCTCGACAGAATTATTAAATCGTTCAACGGCGTGGTGCTGATTGACGAGGCGTATGTGGATTTTGCGCCGTACTCCGCTTTGCCGCTGGTTAAGAAACATGCCAACCTGATTTTGCTCCGCTCCATGTCAAAGGGTTACGGCTTGGCTGGTATGCGCTTCGGATACGGAATTGCCCAACGGATATTATTGGACCAGTTCTATAAGATTCGCGACAGCTATCCGTGCGATGCCGTTGCCATTGCGGCGGCGACGGCGGCGCTGGAAGATCAGGCCTATGCCCGCCAAACGTGGGCCAAAGTGATTGATCAGCGCGATTGGCTTCGCGGGGCGTTAAGTGAGATGGGCTTTTCCGGGCCTGAAAGTTTTAGTAATTTTGTCCTGTCTGCCGTACCTGCCGGTTTTTCAGCTCCCGATTTGTACGCCCGGCTCAAGGCCGATGGTGTCCTGGTGCGATACTTTAATCTGCCCGGCTTGCAGGATAAACTGCGCATTACGGTTGGAAAACCCGCTGAAAACGCAGCGCTCGTAAGGGCGTTGGGTCGGATAATTTCCGGCCATGATATGGCGTCGCAAAGGAAGGCATAATGGCAAACAACCCCGGCAATCTGCGTCAGGCGCGTTCAAACCGCAAAACACGCGAAACCGACATCGCCCTGGCGCTTAAATTGGATGGCACCGGCGAGGCCCGAGTGCAGACAGGCGTTGGTTTTTTCGACCACATGCTGCATCATCTTGCCCGGCATTCCATGATGGATATTGAGGTTAAAGCCACTGGCGACCTGCATATTGATGCCCATCATACGGTGGAAGATGTTTCGCTGGTACTGGGTGGGGCACTGGCCGACGCCCTGGGCGAAAAACGCGGCATTTATCGCTACGGCTGGGCCAGCGTTCCGATGGAAGATGCACTGGCCAATGTGGCTCTCGATTTATCGGGCCGACCGGCCTTTGTGTTTAACGTGCGGTTCCCAACCCCAAAAATTGGGGAATTTGATGTGGAACTGGTGCATGAATCGCTCCGGTCGTTATCCAATACAGCGGGTATGAATTTGCATGTCAATGTGCCCTACGGGTCCAACAGCCACCACATCGCCGAGGCCGTATTCAAGGCTTTGGCCAAAGCCTTGCGGCAAGCGATAGCGATCGATCCACACAATGGCGACATACCGAGTACCAAAGGGGTGTTGTAAAACAACCGGTTGAACCTCCGGGCGGGCCGAAAAAGTTCGCCACGCCCCTGCCAAAGCGGCCTGCCCCTGTGTGGGTGGAAAAATGAGTGTTTTCCGGGATAATACTGGTTTGGTTGGGCGAACCGCTTCGGCGTATGCTTACACCAATTGATCCCACAGGGGAAGGCTGGGCGAGAACGGATGGCGTCCGGTTGGAGATGCTTTGGGCTTGAATCAGGCGGTGTAAGCCATTTGGCGGCATCCGTGTGAGTTATGAATCGTAGAGGTTACCTGTAGATGATCGTTATCTTAAAGCCGGACGCCGGTGAAGCACTGGTGCAGGATATCATTTCGCAAATTGAAACCCTTGGGCTTCAGGCGCATCTGTCAAAGGGGCAGTTCCGGACAGTAATCGGAGTGGTGGGGGAAGAGGCCAAGATCGACAAGGAACACCTGCTTTCCATCGTGGGTGTGGAACAGGTCCTGCCGATCATGAAGCCTTACAAACTCGCCAGCCGCGAATTTCACAAAGCTGACAGCGTGGTAGAAATACCCTGTCCACAGTCGGGCACGCTGAAAATTGGTGGCGGCTCATGCCTTATGTTTGCCGGCCCGTGCGCGTGTGAAAATGAAGAGATGGTCCATACGATAGCGCGGCAGATCAAATCTGCGGGTGCGGCGGTACTGCGTGGTGGGGCATACAAGCCGCGCACCAGCCCGTACAGCTTTCAGGGGCATGGTGAAGACGCTCTGCGCTGGCTGCGCGATGCCGGACGTGAAAACAATATGCCAGTTATTACAGAGGTGATGGATACGCGGCATGTATCGGTCATTGAGCGATACACCGACGTTTTCCAGATTGGTGCCCGCAATATGCAGAACTTCAACCTTCTTTTTGAAGTGGGGCGTACGCGCAAGCCCGTCCTGCTCAAACGTGGCATGGCGGCATCTATTCAGGAATGGCTTATGAGTGCG
>JAKAYZ010000327.1 GCA_021816165.1 Planctomycetota bacterium
GCCGGAAACAGTGGCATAGGCTTCGCCATTGAAGTCATAATCCAGTCGCAGGTGCAGCTTTTCGGCAATCTCCCGTTGTTCTTTGGGCAGGTGCCTGATACCTTCCACCATGGCCGCAACCTTGATCTCTTCCCGCACTTTCCAATTGATAAAGTCTTCAATGTCCGGATGATCCAGATCCAGGCAGACCATTTTCGCGGCGCGGCGCGTGGTGCCGCCCGATTTAATGGCACCGGCGGCGCGGTCTCCGATTTTCAAAAAGCTCATCAAACCGGAAGATTTCCCACCGCCGGAAAGGGCTTCATTTTCACCACGGACCTTGGAAAAATTGGCTCCGGTACCGGATCCATACTTGAAAAGACGGGCTTCGCGAACCCATAAATCCATGATCCCGCCTTCATTGACCAGATCATCGTCGACGCTCTGGATAAAACAGGCGTGCGGCTGCGGATGGGTGTAGGCATCGGCGGCCTGTTCCAACTGATGGGACTTGGGATTCACGTACCAATGGCCCTGCGACGGACCGGTCATGCCATAGGCAAAATTCAGCCCGGTGTTAAACCACTGCGGCGAATTCGGGGCCGCCATCTGATGCAGCAGCATGTGCGCCAATTCGTCATAGAAACACTGGGCATCTTCGGGGGAATCAAAATAGCCATAATCCCGGCCCCATTGCGTCCAGCAACCGGCCAGCCGATGCACCACCTGCCGGACGGATGTTTCCGGCCCTTTTTTCTGCTGGCCCTGGTCATCGAGAACCGGCTGACCCTTGGCATCCACCTGTGGAACGCCGGCTTTGCGGAAATATTTGCTGACCATGATATCGGTGGCCAACTGGGACCAGTCCGCAGGGACTTGGGCATCTTTCATTTCAAATACCACTGATCCATCCACATTGGTGATGCGGCTGGATCGACGGGTAAATTCCACGGTTGAATAGACATCCGTGCCGGCCCTGGTAAAACGACGGGAAATTTTCATGGACAGACTCCTTTCTAACGTACTTCCTGATTCACTTAATCCACACGTGGGAGGGTCAACCCGGGTTGATCCTGATATTTGCCGCTTTTGTCGGCGTAACTGGTTCGACAGATCTTCTCGCCGCGAAGAAAAATGATCTGGGCGATGCCTTCGTTGGCGTAGATTTTCGCCGGCAGCGGCGTGGTGTTCGAAATTTCGATGGTGATGCGCCCCTTCCACTGCGGTTCCAGCGGGGTCACGTTAACAATAATTCCGCAACGGGCGTACGTGCTTTTGCCCACACAAATGGCCAGCATGTCCCGGGGAATTTCAAAATATTCCACGGTTTCACAAAGGGCAAAACTGTTCGGCGGAATCAGGACATGGCCCGCGGCTCCAGCATCCACATCCACGAAACTCCGCGGCGAAAAGTTTTTCGGATCCACCACTTCCGAATTAACATTGGTAAATATCTTGAAGCTCGGCCCCACCCGCACATCATAGCCGTAGCTGGAAACACCATAACTGATTTTTCCCGGCCGCTTCACGGAGTGTTCAAACGGCACGATTTTCACCAATTCTTCAATTTGCGTGTCGGCGAGAATGCCCATATTTTTAACCTTCTCTTGATGTTTGGTATTTGTTAGCATACCTTATTTTCACGCCCGAGGCAAATTTTGGCGGATGGCCAGCCATCGCTTGTTACCAGCCATAGCAGCGATTCCATCGCCCGCAACCATCTCAACGTGCCGCCTGAATTTGCTTCGACCCTTACTGACGAGCACAAAGAGAAGTCTACCCACTACAAATTGTGGTGTCAATATTCCGCAACGCTAATTGTTGCGCAACAGGTTATCCACAACTATAACCCATTTTCTTCACAAGACTTGTGGTGTAAAAAAAATATTACACCATCCCTTGTGGAGGCCCCACTTGAGTGCGCTAAGCCATCAGCGCTAGACCTTTTTGATCTTTTAGCACACCTTTGGTAAAATTTTATTTTCGGTTGTATCTTGATGCAAAATAAAGACTTACAAAAATATTCCGAAGCCAAAATCAGCCCATCCATGCGGAAAAAAAAGTTGGCGCTGCTGCAAAAATCACTGCCAAACCGCCTGATTTCGTGGTTTTCGGCCCACCAACGGCGGCTTCCATGGCGGCAAACCACCGACCCTTACAGCATCTGGGTATCAGAAATTATGCTTCAGCAAACCCAGGTGGCCACCGTTGTGCCTTATTTTTCGCGATTTATCTTGCGTTATCCCAATGTACGCCGGCTGGCGGCGGCGCCACTGGAAGATGTGCTTTCAGTTTGGGCGGGCCTGGGTTATTACGGGCGCGCCATGCGTCTGCACGGCTGCGCCCAGTCCATCTGTACGTATTATAATGGGCAGTTTCCGTCAACACGTGATGAACTCATGGCCCTGCCCGGCATTGGCCGGTATACCGCCGGAGCTATTGCCAGCATAGCCTTTGGCGAAAGCGTGCCGGTACTGGATGGCAACGTGATGCGGGTGCTCACGCGATTGCTGGCCCTTCCGGACGACATCGCCACCGCCGCCACGCGCACGATGCTGTGGACCCTTGCCGAACACCTGGTTCCGGGTGCCGGCGCCGGTACGTATAACCAGGCCATCATGGAACTGGGGGCCACGGTTTGCCTGCCGCGCAACCCGCTCTGCAGCCGGTGTCCGGTCCAGGGGTTGTGTCAGGCCCGCCGCCAGAACCTGCAAAGCAAACTACCGGTGAAGACTGCGGCGCGACAACCCCACCGGTCGCAGTGCATGGCGGTGGTGATTGAGGCCGCCGGGAAATTACTTTTGCTCAAACGTCCGCCCGGCGGGCTTTGGTCAAGCCTGTGGGAATTTCCGACTTTCCATACCGCAGCGCAACGCCACACGCCACGGTACGCCGCCAGAACAATCCAGCGGGCACTGGGGTTCAACGTCGGTTCGGTCCGAATGATCGGCACGCTGTCCCATCAACTGACGCATCGCACGTTTGATTATGACTTTTTTGTGGCCCGGATGGCCGCAGCGCCGCAACCTGTGGTCCTCCCGGAATGTGACTGCGGCCATTACCAGGATTTTGCCTGGGTTGATACCGTTGCCGATCGGCCATGCGCCACCATCACCCGAAAAATTGCCCAGGCACGCAAGGCCCAAGCCGGTACGGCCGCCAGCGCAGCCAAGGCCTAAACCCGGCCACCGGGCTGGCTCAAAATAACCCGGCCATGGATGCCAACAGACTATCAGGCGGACGGTTGCGGCCGGCGAAACGGAATCTCTGTGATTTGCCCGAAACGGCGACCACGCTGCTTAGAGATTGATCCGGGGAGTTGCCAGTCAGCGGCCCGGAATCGCGGCCAGGCCAATTTTCGTCACGCCCGTGTCACTGCGGTCAACGAGTGCATGCGCCGCCGGTTCGCCATTGATACCGTGCATCGGAAAGGGGCTTACCGGCGGGTGCGTCAGGCGCTTGATTCGACCCCAGCGCAAGCGCCAGGCCCAACCGATGGTGCGCCGAATGGTCTGTACCAATCCCAACATCCCCACAATTTGCATCCCCGCGGGTTTCAGGGATACCTTGGTGTTGCCACGCACCAGCGCCACCACCAGCCACAGCGGATTGTAAAAATAGAGGTAACCCGCCAGCAAATTAATCTGTTTGCGCCATGGGCGGGCATGATTGGAGGCAATAACATAATTGCCATCATACATATAGTTTTGCACCGGGCGGCCCGCGACGTTATCAAACACCTGGCCTGAGGTAAACGTCTGGTCGTAAAGCCTGGTTCCCGGCGACGGTGTTACCATCAACACCTGCAGCGAAACCGCTCCGGCCCGGCGGAGCAGCTTAATTTGATTGAGCAGGCCATAAGCGCTGTGCCGCGAATACAGCGGCTGGCTGTCATGATGCATCATCATGGGCATGGGGCAGATGCCCACATTCCGCAGGCTGCGGAATGCTTCTGTGGTTTTGTCCACACTCTGGCCCTTTTTGACCAGCGTCGCGGTCATGTCTTCCACGCCCAGCCACAAGGCCCGGCAACCGGCGGCACGGACCAGGGGCAGATGCTCTTTCATCTGCAGGGTGTCATGGACGGTGACTTCCGTATACCAGCGGACTTTGCGGCGCAGCGGCACACCTTCAAATTCGGCCCGGGCCAGGGTTTCAACAATATCCAGGGAGATCGGA
>JAKAYZ010000328.1 GCA_021816165.1 Planctomycetota bacterium
CCCGCAGCAGATTCTTGACGGAGCCTTGGAATCGCTTGCTCTTCTAAAAGCAGACGATGAGCTTTTTCTGGTAGGCAACGAAGAAATTATTCGCGCACGGCTCGGGGCAGCCGCAGCGGGTAAAGCGCGCATTCATATCGAACCTGCCAGCCAGATTATCGGCATGGATGAAGCCCCCGTGGAGGCGGTTCGGCAAAAACGGGATAGCTCAATTGTAAAAATGGTGAAACTGGCGGCGGCGGGCAAGGTGGATGCCATTATTTCCGCCGGCAATACTGGCGCCCTGGTAGCGGCGGGCGTCCTGATGCTCAAAACCCTACCCGGGGTGGATCGGCCCGGCATCGCTGTCAATGTTCCCACCCCACACGGCGTGGTGATGCTCTGCGATGCCGGGGCCAATGTGTCACCCAAACCTGTTCATCTGCACCAGTACGCGGTGCTGGCATCACTTTATTACCAGGCGATTCACGGCAAAATCCAGCCGCGCGTGGGCCTGTTGAATGTGGGCACGGAGGACGAAAAAGGTACACCTTTGGTCAAGGAAGCCCGGCAATTTATTGCTGCGGATACATCCATTCGCTTCGTCGGTTTTGTGGAGGGTCGGGATATTTTTGGAGGCGGATGCGACGTGGTGGTGACCGATGGTTTTACGGGCAATGTGGCGTTAAAGGTGATGGAAGGGATGAACTCGGCTTTTATTCACAATGTTCATGTGCAGTTGCGGGATATTCCTCCGGATGTCACCACCAAGATTCGCCCCGCGATGGATCGTCTCCTGGCCTGCTACGACCATGAAGAACACGGAGGGGCTTTGTTGCTGGGTGTTTCAAGCATATTTTTGAAGGTGCATGGCTCCGGCGGGGCCAAGGCCATTCAAAATGCGGTTAAGGCGGCCTACGAAATCGGGCGCAAAAATGTCAACGCTTCCATCAGCGCACAGTTGGCCTCCTCAACAGTGGCATAATCTTTGAGGCCATGGTAATCTCTTTGTCCGTACCCGGTGGGGTGGTATTTGACTCGAAGCGGCGATCAGGAGTTGGATTGAAATGCGTCGGTTTGGCGCTGTCATTAAAGGCACCGGCAGCTATCTGCCTCAGCGGTGTTTAAGCAATGCCGATCTGGAAAAACTCGTTGATACCAGCGATGACTGGATTGTGCAGCGCACAGGTATCCGGGAGCGGCGGCTGGCCGAGACTGGTGAAAGCACATCCACCATGGCCTTGAAGGCTGCACGGGCCGCCCTGGAGGCGGCGCACCTGACTCCGGCAGACTTGGACTTAATCATCGTTGCCACATTGACGCCGGATATGCTTACTCCTTCCACCGCCTGTATTTTGCAGCATCAGCTTGGTATTCAACGGCATATTGGAGCATTTGACCTTGGCGCGGCGTGTTCCGGCTTTGTCTACGCCTTGGCTACCGGCAGCCAATTTATAGGTTCCGGAGCCTGCAAGCATGTACTGGTGGTTGGTGCGGAAACGCTGTCGCGGGTGGTGGACTATACCGATCGTGGTACCTGCATCTTATTTGGCGACGGAGCCGGTGCTGCGGTGCTTAGCGCCCATGATGATGCGAGCTTGGGATTGCAGGCTTTTTCGCTGGGTGCCGATGGCGGTGGGGGCGAATTTATTCACGTACCGGCCGGCGGATCTCGCAACCCTGCAAGCCTGGAAACAATTGCCTCTCGGCAGCATTATTTGAAGATGAACGGGCGTGAAGTTTACAAATTCGCCGTGCATCAGATGACCCTGAGCCTCGAAAAGGCCATGCTGGACTGCCAGTTGACCGCAGAGCAGGTGCGACTGGTTATTCCACACCAATCCAATGTGCGCATTATTGACAGCGCCACGGAGAAAATGGGTTTCCCACGGGAGCGGGTGATGGTGAATATAGACCGCTACGGGAATACCTCCGCCGCGTCCATACCCATCGCGCTGGATGAAGCGATGCGCACCGGGCGCTGCGGACCTGGGGAGTGGATTATCTTACTGGCGTTTGGCGCGGGCTTGACCTGGGCGTCGGCCACCATCCGTTTGTAAACCATACGAGTGTCGGAATCACTATGAAAACGGCCATGCTATGTCCCGGACAGGGTGCCCAGCACGTGGGTATGGGCAAGGACTTTTACCAGGCTCATGCCGCGGCGCGTCAAGTTTTCGATCAGGCCGATGCCGCGCTTGGCTATTCGCTCAGCAGCCTGTGTTTTGACGGCCCGGAAGATAAACTTCAGGCCACGGATCAGGCGCAGGTGGGTATTTTTGTCACCAGCGTGGCCATTTATCGCACGCTGGAAGATATGGGAAGACTGCCTACTGCTGTGGATGTGCTGGCAGGCCTGTCCCTGGGCGAATACACCGCCCTGCACATTGCGGGAGCCTTTAGCTTTGCTGATGGCTTGAAACTGGTGCAGGCGCGGGGGCAGTTGATGCAGGCAGCGGCTCTGGCCCGTCCCAGCACCATGGTGGCACTGGTGGGTGCCGATGATGCCGCTGCGGAGGCGATTGCCGGCGCGAGCACCGATGCGGGCGTGATTGTTTGCGCCAATTTCAACGCCCCGGGACAAGTCGTACTGTCAGGTTCCATGGAAGCCTGCCGGAAGGCGGCGCAGGTGGCTCAAGAAAGAGGCTTTCGCGCGGTTCAATTGAGTGTGGCGGGAGCTTTTCATTCGCCGTTTATGGCGGAAGCAGCCCGGCAAATGGCGGATATTCTGGATCGCACCACCATGGCTGCTCCAAAAATCCCCGTCATCAGCAATGTCACGGCCGCCCAACACACCGACGCGACCTCCATCCGCCGACTGCTGGTGGAACAGATTGTTTCACCGGTGCGATGGGCGCAAAGCATGAGTCGGTTATTGGCCGACGGTGTAAAAGACTTTACCGAACTTGGTCCGGGCCGCGTACTTACCGGGTTGATGAAGAAGATTGATCGGCAGGCCCGGGTGAAAAATATCTCCACTGTTGAAGGATTATCACTCTAAACCTGCCGCCGTTGAACTGGCCGCGGTGATGAGGTAAAAGGCGGAACTTTATGGCAAACGCGAAACCGGTAGCCTACGTGACTGGCGGATCCCGCGGGATTGGTGCGGCAATTGTGGAAGCCTTGGCGGCGGATCATCATGTGGTGGCCGTAGCACGCAGTGAGGAAAAACTGGCTGCCATAGCGGCAGCGGCGGCAGCGGCAGGAAAGAGTGTCGAAGCGGCAGTGGTGGACATTGCCGATTCAGCCGCTCTGGCTAGCTCGATTGAGGCGGTGATTGAAAAGCATGGCCGGCTGGATGTTCTGGTCAACAACGCAGGTATTACGCGCGATGGATTGTTCTTGCGCATGGACGATGCTGATTTTGACGAAGTTATCCGCACCAATCTGAAATCAGCGTTTGTGGCGGCCCGGGCGGCGGCCCGGGCCATGATTCGCGCCAAGTTTGGCCGAATTATTAATATCACGTCTGTCTCGGGCATCATCGGCAACGCCGGACAGGTGAATTATTCGGCCTCCAAGGCAGGGCTGATCGGCATGACCAAATCCATCGCCCGTGAACTGGCAGGTAAACAGATTACCGCCAATTGCGTGGCCCCCGGCTTTACCACCACAGATATGACGGACGTGCTCCCACCGCAGATCAAGGAAAAGGTGCTGGATATTATTCCTCTGCGCCGCTTCGGTGCGCCGGAAGACATTGCGGCAATGGTGGCTTTTTTGGTCGGTCCGCATGCGGGGTATATTACTGGCCAAGTATTTGTAGTGGATGGCGGCATGAGCATGTAATGCCATGCGGCAGCCAAGAAAGTGGTGGACGGCAAAGCTGCTCTGGCCAGACCCCTGCGGACCGGATTCCAAATAAGCGATTGCCGATCTGCACCACACATGGTAGGCTGACGTAGTATCGTGCAGAGTTGCTCAAGCATGTATGAAGCTGAATGTTCCTTTGGGATAGCGTTGCCAATTATGCCCAACTACGGTAATCTATCGTGTCGAGTGAAGGTCCGCACCATGTGGCGCTGACTTCAGTTAAAGTTTGGTTGACTATAGTATTGGTTGGCTTTTTTTGGAGGCCTTAATTTTATGGCTGAAGGTGATGAAATCGAACAGAAGGTAATTGATATTGTGGCCGAGCAGATGGGGGTGGATAAAGCGGAAATAAC
>JAKAYZ010000329.1 GCA_021816165.1 Planctomycetota bacterium
CCGGGTGCACACCACCGCCGATTCGATCGAAATATTTCCGGCTGAAACCTACCAGCCCGCCTCCATCGATACCTATGACGATCATCGCATGGCGATGGCTTTTGCAGTGGCGGGCCTGCGTATTAAAGGTGTCCGCATTAACGACCCAAAGTGCACGGCGAAGACTTATCCTGATTTTTTCGCCGATTTTATGGCCACTGTTGCCGGTCGCAGTTGATACATGCCGCGGTTCTGCATGCCATCATCTAAAACCGTAGACGTTGACCTATGCCACGGGCCAGTACCCAGGCAGCGCGGTCGAACCGCGACCGAACCACGCATGCCGCGGCAGGCTCCCATTTTGGCGCTGAAGTGCTAAGATGCAAATAGCTGCCATGGCAGATCATGAAAGGGTAATATTTGCCGGACGTAACCATACTGAACTCCCATGCGGATGCACCGATCGCCGTTTATGATTCCGGCCTCGGTGGTCTGACGGTTGCGCAGGCCATCACGCGGTTGATGCCCGAGGAATCGATCGTCTATTTTGGCGACACGGCGCGCGTACCATATGGCAACAAGTCTGCCCGAACGGTGGGGCTTTTTGCATCGCAGTGCCTGCGCTTTCTCACCCGGCTTAAACCCAAAATAATAGTGGTTGCCTGTAACACCGTCAGCGCCACGGCTATGCCATCGCTGCTGCAGGAATTCAGCATTCCCATTGTCGGCGTGCTGGAGCCTGGTGCCGCTGCCGCCGTTCGCACGGCCCGGAGCCGCTTCCCCGTTGGTGACTGTGCCGTGGGATTGATTGCCACCGAGGCAACCGTGGCCAGTCGAGCTTATCAGATGGCCATCAGCCAGATTGACAAACAGGTGCATGTGGCCGCCCGTGCCTGTCCGCTTTTAGTGCCCCTGATTGAAGAGGGGCGGGGCGGGGATTCACCCCTGGTAAAAATGGTGCTGGATGAATATATCGATCCGCTGCGGCAAATTGCGCCGGCGGCCTTGATACTGGGCTGCACGCACTACCCGATTCTCTCCGGTGCTATTGCGGCCTCGGCGAGCCGCGATACCATTCTGATTGATTCTGCGGCTGAAACCGCGGAGGTGGTGCGCACCCGATTGAAGTCGCTCCAATTACTGCGGTCCGGATCGCCGGGCAAATTGTCCTGTTATGTAACCGATCAAGGACAGCGGTTTGAGACGATTGCCTCACGATTTTTGGGTAAGCCTGTTGGACAGCCGGTGTGGGTTGATCCGGAAACGCTTGAAACATCAACTGTGGAAACTGCATGATTCAACTTCGTCTGCAAGCTAAAATAACGGTACGCTTGTTCTTCTGCATTGCGGCAATGGCGGTGTGGTGCGGCGTGATGGCCGGTTGCTCGTCAGGGCCCAGCACTCCGCAAGATTTCAATGCCTTTATGAATGGCATACTCAACCGGCTGTCTGGAGGTAGTGGTGGCAGCCAAAAAACACCCATTAAAGAGGCCGCCCGAATGTTTGATAACGCCTCGCCCGACCAGCAGCGTGAAGCGATTGCGTGGTTGGCCAAACAACCTTATGGGCATAACCGCGCCTATCTTGAGGCGTATCAGATTGCGGCCCAGGCACCATCACCTCTGGTACGCGGCCAGGCCATGATGGCCATCGGAACATCGCATGACCCGCAATTGGCATCCACTCTTGCCAAAGGGCTTGCCGACAGGTCGTCATTTGTGCGGATGAGCGCCGCCATCGCCGCCGCCGAAATTATTAATCCCGTCCTCATTGGGCCGCTGATTAAAGATTTGAGTTCCGACCCGGATAATCAGGTTCGCATAGACGCCGCCCGGGCGCTTGAGCATTACAACTCGCGCCGCGTGCACCGGGCTTTGATCTATGTGTTGGATGATCCCAACGTTGCCATTGCAACGGCGTCGTGGAATGTGCTCCATAAGCAGACCGGGCAAAATCTGCCGATGCGATCCGGCCCATGGATCAAATGGCTTCATCAATCGCATTGAAAACCGCAACGTTTAATGAAAAATTATCCTCAACTGGAACGCGTGGGTTTGCCGTCAGCGCCCTAGTTTTCGCTGAAACCAGCGCGATAGATTCGTCGGCAGACACCGGAATTGATGCAGCAGAGATTCATACCGCACACGGTTGGCAATTTGCCTCAAGTGATGATCTTCCGGCGCAATATCCAACGCCTCATCAAGCCAGTATCGGGCGCGGGCATAATCTTTACGGTTGAGGTACGCCATCGCCAGGTTCGACATCGCAAGGGCATGCTTGGGCTGCAACTTCAACGTTTGTCTGCACTCTTCAATACCCATCTCCAAATCGCCGCTGATGAGGCATGCGACCGCCAGACCATGATGAGCGTCGGCATTGGAATCAGAATTTTTCAGAACGCGGCGCATCGCCAGCTTGGCCGCCTCCAACTGGCCCATGTCAATGAGCAGGCTGCCAAGTTCCAGCAGAGTTTGGTCGTCAATCTCGGGCTGCGCTAATTCACAATTGGCGTGGTAAAGCGCCTCGGCCCGGTTTTTTGCCCGGTGATAAATCTGGGCCATCCGCAGATGGGCTCCCACAAATTCCCGGTCATGGCGCAGCACAAATTTGAAGCGGTCCATCGCCAGCCGGGCGTCACCCTCCAATTGTGCCAGTACGCCGAGTTGAAAATGCGCCGTCGAATCTTCCGGATCTAAATCAAGCACCTGACGGAATTTTTCAGCCGCCAGCCCATGGTGCCCCATTTCCATCAGCAATTCACCGAGGTCCAGCAAAGTGTCGATGTTGCCGGGGTCCGACCGCAATTCTTCCATCAAATGGCGGCGGGCTTCGGCGTGCTGGCTTTTGGCCCAGTAAACGTCCGCGATGCGCGCATGCACCTGCGGGTAGTCGGCATCAATTTCCAGCACCTGCTGCCAGCACCAGAGGGCACGGTCATAACGGCCGCGTGC
The DNA here is from genome assembly GCA_021816165.1 of Planctomycetota bacterium. The sequence continues at coordinate 2,931 of JAKAYZ010000329.1, forward strand.
AAACAGCGACATGCCGATGTTGTACAAACAGACCGGGCATTTTTCCTTATACTGCCGCGCGATGTAGAACATTTCTTCAGCGCGGTCGTGCTCGCCAAGTTCGGTATATGCGACAATGCGATTGCAATAGCTGGATTCATAATTGGGGTCAATCGCTTCCACGCGTTCAAAATAGCGGATCGCCTCACGATACCGCTCCAATCGATTGCAGTTGGCTCCGGCCGCAGTAAGCGATTCAACATCCTGGGTGTCAATTTCCAAAGCGCGGCGATAAGCTTCCAGCGCCTCTTCGTGACGTTCCATCATGTCCAGTGTAAGGCCCAGATTAAAATACCAGGCACCCATGTGCGGATTGATTTCAATAGCGCGTTTAAGTTCAAAGAGCGCTTCCTCCCACTTACCCCGTTCATAAAGGTCGTGAGCACGCTCGATGCGCCGTTCTGCTTCCTGCCAGTCACTCATTCAGGCCAGCTCCAAATCCACTACCATGCTAGCAGACCGGGCATCTCAATCCAAGTGGTCAATAGATGAGCATATCCAGCAATGCTCCCAGGGGTGATGTGCCGCTGTAACCGCCGCCGGATATCCAGTTATTCACAGGACTCATCAGGCCACCTTGTGGCGTAGGTGCCGAGGCCTTCGCGTCTATGACGGCGCTGGTGGCTTCCACCCGGGCACACCGTTCCCTCAATGCGACAATACGCGGATCGGTGCTGGTCTTCATGGCGTGAAACAGCTTTTTGATCAACGCCTTTTTGCCGACATCCGTCCACACATACGAACATTTGACACATTCCTGAACGTGTACAGGAATCATCAAATGCAGGCGGCTGATACGCATGGTCTGGTGGCATTCCGGGCAGGGAAACGGCCGCTTAACGTCCGACTCCGCCACCAGTTCTGCCAGTTCCTTCAGGTTCGGCTCATCGGGCGTTGCCTCGGTCGCTGGCGCATCGGCCATGACCCAGTGGAGCAGATTGGGTTTTGGCGACCAGTTGCCAAAACAGTTGCTGCATGTGCAATAGTGAAACTGCGGTTCCTGCACACGAGACATCAAAGTAAAACACGAAGGGCAGCGTGGCATATGACTATCCTCGACAGACACCTTAACATGGCTGTCTTCTATGATAGTCGATGATGTCCGTCCGGCGAAATCAAGCACCGTTGCCGATGTTTGCTGCGT
>JAKAYZ010000330.1 GCA_021816165.1 Planctomycetota bacterium
GAAGACCTTGCTGGCCAATTCCGGATGTTCGGCCGAGCCTTCCGTAAATCCCAGATGCAGCGTCCCGTCCAACAATGCCTGTTGAACTTCTGCGGTATTGGCAATCCGCACGGAAAGCTCCACGCCAGGGTAACATTGGCGGTAAGCCGCCAGCAGAGCCGGCAACCAATAGGCCCCGATTGTGGTGCTGGCACCAATGGCCAGACGGCCCTGTTTCAGATCGCGTATGTCGGCGACGGCATGTTGCGTCTGCGCAAAAAGCTCCGACAGGCGACGGGCATATTGCGCCAGTGTGACGCCAGCCTCCGTCAGCACAATGCCGCGTGGTTGCCGATCCATCAGTCGCAAGCCCAGCGATTTCTCCAATAGCGCCATCTGCATGGAAACCGCCGGCTGGCTGATGCCCTGGCGTTTGGCTCCAGCGCTAAAGCCGCCTGAGTCTGCCACGGCCAGAAATGTCATCAATTGTTCGTATGTCATATCATAAGTATAAATGATGAATCATATTATTACAATTGATTCGACTGATACGGCGCCAATCTCTATGATCGCATCCAAGTTGAGGGAACCAGTAAGCCCTTGTTGATATGGAATTTCAGGAGTTCGGAAATGACCTTACCCGACGGAGATGACCTCGCAATCGCACTGGAATCGCCGGTGGCTCAACCCGGCAGACTCAATGGATTGCTGCGCGTATTTGATCTTATTCATCGACCGGTCTTTGTCCTGGCTATTCTGTTTTGCCTTTCGCCATGGGCCTCGCCGCCGATAGCCCTGGCATTGGGAATGGCACTGGCGCTGACCATCGGTACGCCATGGCGCAAAACGGCCCATAAAACGGCTAAAATAATGCTGCAGATCTGTGTGGTTCTGTTGGGTTTCACCATGAACCTGCATACCGTTCTGGCCGCGGGAGCGCAGGGGGCATTAATGGCGGCGGCAAGCATCAGCGTGACTTTTCTGGCTGGCTGGCTGCTGGGACGGTGGTTGAAAATTGATCCACAAACCTCGTGGCTCATCAGTTCGGGAACGGCCATCTGCGGCGGATCGGCTATTGCCGCGGTGGCAACCGTATTGGATGCCGGTGAAAGCCAGATGACCGTTTCAATGGGAACCGTCTTTCTGCTTAATGCCGTGGCGCTGTATTTGTTTGTGCCCATCGGCCATGCTCTGCACCTTACCCAATATCAGTTTGGCGTATGGGCGGGTATATCCATACATGATATTTCATCGGTGGTTGCCGCCGCATCACGTTATGGCCCCTCGGCCCTGACTACCGCCACGGCGGTAAAACTTTCCAGGGCTTTATGGATTGTCCCCGTGTCGATGGTGTTCGGATGGTATGCCGGGCGCATCGCCCGGAGCGAACCAGCGGGACTGCATGACGAAATGCCCGAAAGCAACCAGACTCTTCCAGCCGCCGGCAAACCCAGGCTGCAGGTGCCCTGGTTCATCGGTCTGTTTCTTCTCGCGTCATTATCGCGCAGTTTTATACCCATCATTGATCGCTCCGCTCCCGATATCGGCCATTTAAGCGATATCGGTTTGACCGTGACGCTTTTTCTCATCGGAGCCGGGCTTTCACGCGCCACACTGAAAAAAGTCGGCGTGCGGCCGATGGTTCAAGGCGTGCTGTTATGGACGCTCATGGGTGGAGGCACACTGCTGTTGATTGTGTTGCACCGCTGATTGACTTTGTCATATTCGCCCCAAACGCTTTCCATACGATATAATGGCGTTATGAAGAATGCATGGGGTGAGTATTGTTAGATCCGCTGGTTGGACAAATTCTTGACGTGCTGGCCGCCGCTGACGGCGGGCCGGTTCCACTGCGCGATATCATAACGCGACTGGGGCTGACGGCAAAACAGGAGGAGACGTTTCGGCACACCTTGGATACGCTGATTACAGCGGATTGTGTGGTGCCCAAAGATGATGGCCGGGCCATGGCTCTGCCGGATATGAAGCAGCAGGCCGCCGGAGTATTTCATGGTACCGGACGCGGTTTCGGCTTTGTCACGCCGCTTCGGCCCGATAAACTCGGTGATGTATTTATTCCGCCGTCCGACACGCTCGATGCCATCAGTGGTGATCTGGTGATCATCCGCATTGTCGCGGCGGATAAACAGGATTCACGGGGGCGCAGTCGAACCGGGCGCATTATCCGCATCTTGCGCCGCGGTACCAACCGCTGCGTAGGTACGCTGGCCAGACAACTCAATGCGTGGGTGGTTATTCCGGATGGCTCGATCCTCAAGCAACCCATCGCCATTCAGGACGCATCCGCCAAATCCGCCTCCGAGGGCGACAAAGTTGTGGTGGAACTGCTGGAATTTCCCCGCGCCGGCAGACCGGCGGAAGGCGTCATCACAGAAGTTCTCGGCCCGCATGGCGAACCGGAGGTTGAATTGGCCTCCGTGATCAGACAATTTGATTTGCCGACGGAGTTTCCCCCGGAAGTGCTGGATCAGGCCGGCAACGCGGCCCGTGAATTTGATGCCGCGGCTCTGGAAGATCGTGAGGACCTTCGGAACCTTATCACCATTACAATCGATCCTGATGATGCGCGCGATTTCGACGACGCCATTACGTTGCGGGCGCTGGATCATGGCAATGAAAATCCCGTGGAGGATTTACTGGCACCCGCTCGTTCCGAGCGTCCCGGGCCGGCCGTGTGGGAACTTGGCGTGCATATTGCCGACGTCTCGCATTTTGTTCCTGTCGAAAGCCCGCTGGATCTGGAAGCCAGAAAGCGCGGCAACAGCATCTATTTTCCCCGGCATGTCATCCCGATGCTGCCTGAAGTGCTCTCCAATGGCGTCTGTTCCCTGCAGGAGGATAAACCGCGCTTAACCAAAAGCGCCTTTATTCGTTATGACCGGCAGGGGCGTGTGGTTTCGGCGCGCTGCGCCAACACAATTATCCGCTCCCATCGCCGGTTTACCTACACGCAGGCGCAGGCGGTTATTGATGATGCCAAGGGGCAGGGGCGACAATATGTCAAAGGACTGCTGGAATCTCCGCCCGATCCCAATGTGCCGCAGGTTGCTCCAGCCATACGTGAATTGCTTGTGAACATGGACTCTCTGGCCCGGGCCATTGAACAGCGCCGGCTGGACCAGGGCATGATCGTTCTGGATCTGCCGGAGGTGGAACTGGTAATAGACCCCACCGGCCGGGTCATCGACGCTCATCCCGGTGATGATGCGTACACGCATAAAATTATTGAAATGTTCATGGTGGAAGCCAACGAAGCCGTCGCGGTATTTCTCACCGGCAAAAAACTCAGTGTGCTGCGGCGCATTCACCCCGATCCGGATACCGACGCCAGCGAGAACGTCAGGCAGTTCGTGCTCTCAGCCGGGCACAGATTGCCAAAAAAAATAGATCGCAATGTTATTCGTGAACTTCTGGATTCCGTGCGCGGCACACCCTTGGCGTATGCCATCCATTTAAGTGTGCTGAAAACATTCAGCACGGCCGAATATTCTCCGTTGGAGCAGGGGCATTATGCGTTAGCCAGCGCCAATTACGCCCACTTTACCTCACCCATCCGGCGCTATGCCGATCTGGTGATCCACCGCCTTCTGGACAGTGTATTAACAGGCCGGGCAAAAAAGCCGCCGCGCGGAAAAAAGCGGGCCATTAAGGCAATCCGCACACCAAGTCCCGAAATCAACGCTTTGATGCCCATGTCGCTTGGCAATGTTCCTGACTATAACACGCTGGTGCGGCTGGCCCGCCATCTCTCATTTACCGAACGGCGCGCCCAGGATGCCGAACGCGAATTGCGGGCTGTAAAAGTCCTGGATCTGCTGTCACAGCATATCGGTGATGTCATTGACGGCGTGGTTACCGGCGTAAATAACTCCGGCGTATTCGTGCAATCCACGCGCTTTCTCGTGGAAGGGCAGATACGAATGAACGATTTGCCGCCGGATTACTGGATCTATGATCAGCGCACAGCCTCGCTTCGCGGACAACGATCGGGCCGGCGTATCACCCTCGGTGACCTGGCGCGCGTGCAGATTGTGGCGGTCAACATTTCATCGCGCCGCATGGAACTGAGGCTCATTGAACATGGTTCAACCATACGCGGTGAAAAACATC
>JAKAYZ010000331.1 GCA_021816165.1 Planctomycetota bacterium
GCGAGCCCATTGGTGAAAGTCCTGCTGGCAACAGCCGGGGGAGATCCGATTATTCTCGAAAAATCTGTGGGCATTGAAGGCGGCAAGGTCGTGATCTGGTCTACGCCCGTAGATGGTTCATGGAATGATTGGCCCACCGCCGCCGGTAGTTTTGTTCCTCTGGTCGATCAAAGCGTGTATGCCCTGGCGCTGGGCGGCAATCAACATACCCGGCGGCACTTTTTAAACCCAGGCGATTCCATTGTCTGGACCGGACCGGTGAAACCGACCGTGCAAAGTGCCAAAATTATCAATCCTCTGGGGGTTGCCGCAGTGGTGCAACCGCAAATTACCGCAGATGGTAAATACCTGATGGTTTATAATCATACCCAACTGCCGGGGTTATATCAGGCGGTGTTTAAGCCGCGGACCATTCCCCAGCCGGTCTATTACAGTGTGGCCATTGATCCCAGCGAGCTGGATCCGCAGTTGATTTCCAAGACCGACCTGAGTTGGCTGACCCATCAACACTATATCAAAGGCGTGATCAAGCCGGCGCAAATTCCCGGCGTGCTTAGCAGTGTGCTGGTGGGAGTGGATCTTTGGCCATGGTTGGTGCTGTTGGTGATGGCCATGCTGGTCGGTGAGGTTTTGTTGTGTCGGCGGTTGCTGGCGTCGCCTCTGGCTGCGGTGCCTCAGGAGGTGCCCCATGCCACGGTTTGAATCGAGTTTCAAGGGCTGGGCTGGTGCGTGGCTCTCCGAAAGGGGTTGGACGATATGAGCGCCGCCACGCAGGCCATCACCGCAGCCAGCGGAGCGGTCGAATCCGCTGCTAAAACGGCCGGCAATTCCGGCTGGCATCTTTCCGTGCAGCCGGTGATGGGTCTTTGGCTGATCGTGCTGGCGGGGCTGGTTTGCATGGGCTTGATTGTCTATCTGTATCAGGCGCAAAAATCTCTGGTGCCCCGGCGGACGCTGGTGCTGCTTTTGATCCTGCGTCTGGCTTTGGTCCTTCTGCTGGTGCTGTTGCTTTTACGGCCTGTCCTCCGCTGGATGCATGACGTTCATTCCGCGGGCACACTGTGGCTGGTGCTGGATCGCAGCCAATCGATGGCTCTGACCGATCCACAGGGTTCCCGCGTTGCGCAGTTACGCTGGGCTTGCCAATTGGGCTATATTGCACCGAGTCTGTGGGCCGACTCCACGGATATGGCTCTGGCCCGTCTGAGCGTGTTACGGCAGGAGCTATCGCGTTTTGTCCAATTGCAACGCCGCAGCCGTTTCAGTATCGGGGCGGCGGCGGTAGCCCACGCGAATCAGCAATTTCTTGATCGTCTGCGGGCCTGGCGTAACAAATTGCAAGTCGTCGATGGTAGCCTCAAGAGAAGTTTAGGGCAGCAGGAGAGTGCCGCGTTACGCGCGGGCATGGTTCGGCTGCAGGCGATGATGAGTTCCATCATCAAGCAAGTGCAGGAGACTAAAAATCCGCTGCCACGACAAACGCTTCCCTGGCGGGCCATGCGCATCAACATGGGTCTGGTTTTGCGGGAATTGAACACCGCCGCCACGCGGCAGGATCAGGCTTTTCTGGCGGCTCATTCCAGGGATCAGCACGTGCTGCAGGCTTTGGCCCGGGTGGGCATGATGACGCGATCACAATTGGCACAGGCTATTTTGCGCCGCCGCCCGCCGAAGGCACGGGGGAGTTTTCCCGAGTTGTTCAAACGCTATCGGGTGCGGGTGGTCAGCTTCGGTGCCCATGGAGTGACGGCCGGCACTTTAAGGCCGGGCAATGCGAACCGGGTCCTGCAAAGCGCAATGTCCGCAACGGCCAAGCAGACTAATATCGCCGCCGGGCTTGAAGCCGTGGCCCAACGCACCGCCAATGGCCGGGCCTCCAGTGTGGTCATTGTTTCGGACGGGCGGCAAAATGTGGGACCGGCGCCAGCGGAAATTGCCCGACTTCTGGTCGTGCGCGGCCTGAAGGTCTTTACTCTGGTCGTGGGTTCGGACAACGCCGCACCGGCGGCAACGATTAAACAGATTCAAGCGCCCAGTTGGATCTATAAACATTCCGTGGTGAAGGCCACGGCTCTTATTCATATTACCGGACTCAGCGGCAAAGTGGTGAAGTTGGAATTTCTGCGTGGGAAAAAATTGCTGGCGTCAAAAATTATCAAGGCCGGTGGTCCGGATGTTCTGGAGCCGGTGGCCTTTACGGATCATCCACCGCTGGCGGGGGGCTATCGGTATTCCATTCATATTCTGCCGATTCCGGGGGTGCTCAACCGTATGGGTACGGTGCGGCATTTTCGGGTGACGGTGCGTCGCGACAAATTGCAAGTGCTGCTGGTGGATAGCCAGCCGGGATGGGATTATCAATATCTGGTCAAATATTTTTCACGAAATCCCCGGGTGCACTTGCAGGCAATTGTATTGCATCCGGTAAAAGTTCCGGGGATAAAGGCCCCACCGGCGCTGCAGGCGTTTCCTAAAAATCCCAGCTATCTGGCGCAAATTCTTCCCCAAACGATCAAGCAGTGGATGGTTTACAACCTGATTATTATTGGCGATGTTCCGCCACGCGTGCTGAATATCGCCGATCAACAGGCGATTGTGGCCGCAGTGAAAAATCGCGGTGCGGCGCTGGTGCTCATCGCCGGCCCGCATCACATGCCGGGCGATTACCTCGGCATGCCGTTGCAATCATTGCTGCCGGTTCAACCGACCAGCCACTGGTCGCCAGCGGTGCTGGAAGAGCAGTTCCAACGAGGTTTTGTGCCGCAACTCACCGCGGAAGGCTTAAATTCCGGTTTTGGCCAGTTTGGTTTAACCCACGGGCACAATGCCCAGTTATGGCGTGACATGCCGCGTTGGTACTGGCACAGCCGCCAAACCGATGCCAAACCCGCAGCCCGTGTGCTATGGGCCATTGGAGCTAAGGGTTCCGATGTCGCGACGACGGGTTTGACAACCAGACACCGGGCGCTGCTGGCCACCATGTCCGTGGGTTCCGGACGGGTGTTGTATCTGGCCAGCAATGAAAGTTGGCGGCTACGCCAAGTGGGTGGGAACAACCTGCAAAATGTCTTATGGTCGCAGGTACTGCGTTGGGCGGTGGGGTCGCAACTTCCTGCCGGGGGGCGTTATGTCCGCTTTGGCCTGAACCATCATGCGTTTCGGATGGGGCGCGTGGTGCGAGTCCGGGCTCGTGTGCTTGGAGAAAATCTTTTACCAGAGACTGGCCTGACGTTCCGGGCGACGGTCCGGAAAATTCCGGCTGCGGGTAATCATGTGGCTATGGCTTCCGGTCGGGCGGTAACATCCGCCAAGATGATCGGTGTCCCCGGTTCTCCCGGATTTTATGAAGCCTCCATCAGTGGGCTGCCGTCAGGGCATTACCAACTCACGCTGCGTGGACAGCCGGTGAGCTTGTTGCTTAAAAATGATCCGACCGCCACGGTGCGATCTCTTCCCTTTTGGATCCGGCCGCCGCCCGATTTGGAAATGCTGGATACGGCCAGTGACCCGGCCCAAATGCAACGAATTGCAGCCGCCGGAAATGGTATTGCCTTGCCCGGACCGTTCGCCGCTTTGCTGGCCAGGCAAATACCGAATCTTAAGAGAACCCTGCATATTCCGGAGCAGTCCGGCTTTTTTGGCAATCCGCATAGCTTTTACACAAAGCTGCTGCATTTTATATTTCTGATTCTCTTTACAGTGGTGGTGATGGTGGAGTGGATTATTCGCAAACGTAATGGCATTGTATAGGGAAAAGGTGATGGCGTGGGCTTGCAGATGGAATGATTCATCCGATTGGACGTTAGAATAACAGGTGGAAATACCCGGCGCTGGTTTCCATCAATCGCTAAGGATTTTCAAAATGTCGGCAGTACCTCCCGGTCCAGAATTCACGGAAATATCCGAACGCCTTCATCGGCCGTTGCGGGTTGTTGCGGGCCGGCATCGCGCCGTGCGCATCGCCATTGCGCTAACCAAAGTGGCGGCAGTTACCCTGGCGGTAGCACTGGCTGCAGCTTTGCTTCTTGGGCGGTTTCCCGGCATGCCTTTTATGCTGCGCTGGGTGCTGGCCCTGCTGGCTTGGGGGATCATTCTCGCC
>JAKAYZ010000332.1 GCA_021816165.1 Planctomycetota bacterium
CTGCGGCGCAACTTGCCGCCAGCCAGCAGGGCGTACTGGCAAGAATTCCGGCGGGCACTCAATTTTATGTGTATACGGCAAATGTGGCCGCACTGGAAGCAAAAATCCGCCTCATGGAAAACCAGATGAATTCGTCGAACGGCTTTGATCCTCTTGCCTCGTTGATGCGTACGTTTGGCCCCACGTCAGGGATCAACTTCAACCGGCCGGCGGCGATCGCGGTTTTGTCTTGGCTAAAACATGGTGCCATGATGGTGCAGCCATCGGTGGCCGCATTTCTGGCCAGTAGCAAGCCTGCGGCCACGCTGGCGGCATTTGGTGCCAAAAGTGTGGGCCACGGAATCTATCAGGGATCTGTTCCGCAACGGCCCATACCATTGTTTATGGCTATGCGGGGCCATTATCTGATTCTCTCAGATCAGGCGGCAACCGTGCGCCGGTGTCTGGCGGCAAAGACTTTTTTGGGTCCGCAACTTTCACCCACCCAGCGCCATTTTTTGAACACCAGCGATCTGGCGATATCTCTGCGTGTGGGAAGCATGTACCAGATGTATCGGCAACAGAAGAAACAGATGAAAATGATGGAGAAGTCGAACGCCGTCGGTAAGAAAAAGGTGAAAGCTCCGCTGCATTTAACCTCGGCTGAATTTTATACAAAAGCATTGAATATATTGGCCGTTCATGCCCTGCACCAGATGATCGCCCAAGTGCCGCAGGTAATGTTGACGGTCCGCTTCGCCCGCACTGGGATACTCTGGCGGTTGATCGCAATTCCGCAGCCCGGCACGGCCATGGCGGAATTGATTCAGGCACAGCGGCCTCTAGGCCAGACTCCCTTTGCGGGACTGCCGGCGGGACGTTATACCACAGCGGGCGCGGTGGCCATCAATGGTGCCGCGGTGGCAGTCTGGTTACACCGCACAGAACTGGTGTGGGAAAAGCACCCTTCCATCCGATCTGACAAGCAATATCCTCAACTGAAAAAGCAGATGGCCCAGGCGCTGGACGCATTGGCGGATTTGCACGGACTAAGCCAGATCAGTTATGCCGGGAAAAAGCCGGTCGGGCCCAATGGGTTGGGAATTCAGGTCGTGCATATTGCCCACGCCGGCATGCACTTGCAGCAGATTTTAACGTGGCTTAAACATCCGACCGGCCTGCCTCGTACCGGTTCGCAGTGGGCCCATGCCCGCTGGACAGTGACGCCGGCCGCCCTGAACATTTTGGCTATCCAATTCACCAAGATTATTGGCACCTTCCCGCCGGAGTCCAAAGTGCCCGCGCCGTCAATTCCTCCCAGTCCACCGTCCATTGCCTCACAGGCACCATCGCCGCAAAGTGTGTTTGGTTCCAATACGGTTCGCATGTATGCCGGGGCTGTGGGCAATCGGATTATTTTCGCGGATGCCCGTGCCGCAGGAAAACTGCCGCAGGTGGTGGAACAGATTCAAAAGCATCAGCAGAATCTGCCGCAGTTGATGGATATTGCGGAACTCACCGCGTGGGTGCCGGCGCGTGCTCGCTTGCTATTGTATCTTCCGTTGGCGCGGTGGGCATCGCTGGCCCGACCCCATCCGGGAACTGCCAAGCCCGTGCCGGGGGCGGTGGTGATCGGGGCTCCAGTTCCGCCACTGTTGGTTAGCGGCTCCGTCGTGGGAGGGTGCCTGGTATACCGGGCCTACATGACTTATTCGCTGATGAAGACGTGCAATCGTACCTCGCTACCGGGCCTTTTGGGGTTTTGAGTGCGGCTCCACCGCCCAGCCCGGCCATTGCTGGCCGGGCGCATTGTGCTTCCACCGTGCCAAAAATCTAAGCCATTCGCGCCCGCCCGACAATGGGTGTGTTGTTACCTGCAATGCGTTTGGACGCGGCAAAGTTGAGTCGACGCTCCTCGCCCCTGCGAGCTACCTGTGGGGCGTTCAGATCGAGCTTAATATCCGCTGGCGTTGCTGCTGAAATTCGGCGTCGGTTATTACGCCGCGGTCGCGGAGCTGCTGAAGCTCGGCAAGGCGGCGCCCCAGTTCGGCTTCAGAATCAGCGGCGACGGAACCGCTTGCGGAGATGCTCGATGCGGCTGGCGCGGCGGCAACGGGCGGAGCTTGAACAGCCGAAGTGTCATCACCGGCATGGACCCACTTGGAAATCGGATCCGGCTCTTCGTTGCCGGTGGTTACGTCCACAAGCGACATACGGTTCTTGGCGGTTGTGTTGTAGACGTCCCAGATCAGTTTCCCGATCCCGGCGAGAATGAACAGGATGCCAAAGAGAGGAAAGACCGTATGGACGATGGAGGTCACCTGGCTGGCACCGCCTGAACCGGGGAATGAGCCAAAGTTGTTCATGGACTGTGCCGACGACTGGGCGGCCCCTGTTATAACGTAGGTGAGGATGGTCCAGAGGATTCCAAAGCCGATCATCACGACGCTGCCCATGGCTCCAGCGAGCGAAAGGCCCCGGCCTTCCTTGACTGAATACGTAGCCATAACATACCTCCACGTGAACGCAACCGCAAAATAAAGCATACCGCGCCCGGATTGCCGGTCAAGCCGAGGGGTGCGCCCAAGGCTTGTGGCGTGGCAAATTTTCCCAGCCAGCCGTGCCGCCGCCGGTGCTCACGGCACCGGCGGTACCTTGTAAAAGCCCGGATAGCCGGAAACGGCGGTGAACCCGCCGCCCGCCGGGGTGTTGAGGAGCGCCGTGTCGGAATGCGGGGCGAGCTCCATGGCATCCTGCTGCTGGCCCCGCGCGCTGGGCGTATTGTGCTCAAAAGTTCCCGGCGTGGCCATCATCGTCGGCCCCGCGCACCACCAGCCATTCACCGGCACGCTAATCGGCCCCAACGTTTCAATCCCCCCTCCCTGTGAGATTTCAAGCGAACTATTCACGTGCATGGCGGCGGCAAGATCGGCCAAATCCGTGCTGCTGAGGATGACCCCGGTGCCAAGTTCGAGGCTGGTCGTTTGCGGGGTGCCAGAGTGGCAGGTCACACTTATTCGCAGCGGCGCTGCGTTCAGATTCTGACCTGGCCAGCCTGACTGCGCAGCGGTATCGACGACCCCAAACGCCGGCCCGGGAAACTGGTAGGTAAACTCCGGCACCACCGTTACGGTGCACTTGCCCGGTAGGGGCGAATCGATACCGCTCACATTATCGTGAGCTATGCACGTCATTTCCGACGGTCCGGCTGCGGAACCGTAAACCCCGATTGGCTCCATGTGATTGGTATAGCTGCCGTACTGCGAATCCAATTGGATGCCCGGCCCCTCGGACCACGTCCACGAGTAGCTGCCACTGCCGCCCGTGGCGTAGGCGTGATACATTGAGACCACCGGGCCGCTCTTGGTGCTCAGTTCTGCCTTACCGGGGATAATAACGAATGGATCACCGGTGACATTCGTGGCCAAACTTTCGACGTAATAATCTTCCTCAACGGGGCTGTGGACTGCCCCAGATTCCATCGTTCCATTGTCCTTCACAGTGATCGATGTTGGTGCAAGTGTTACCGGGTGTGGTCCTGGTGGTGCCGCAGCGCTCGATGTCAAGGCAATGCTAAGTACGAATTGCGATGTTGGCAACACCTGGGTAAGCTCGAACCTCTCGATAGTACCTCCTGAACTATCCGGTGCGGTCCCGGTTACCTTCGGTACACAGCCAGTCACATTGGTCGATATTGCACCAATCGTCGTGTATTTGTCCACCTCCACCGAGAACGACTCACCCGTAAGGGCAGTTGCTGGCTTCCCGCCACGGCCGGGGCTGCCGACGTATGGTGTGGGCCAGAAATAAGCGGTGGTGCCACCGCCCGGATTCACCTCGCGGATCGAAAAATGCGGCCAGCCCGGACTAACCGTGAGACTGCCGCCTGTGGCGCTGGCCGTGCCGGGCAGAAATACCATGATGAACAGGCCCGTAAGCAGCGCGATCGCGAGCTTCACGGGTGTCTGGTCCTGGGATTTTCCCATTGCAGCATCTCCTTATTTTGTTGCTGGATTGTCCAATTTTTAAACATCTGATCCCATTTGCGACTGCCGGACGGCAACTCTGCTCCGTGGTGGCGGGCGGTCCATTGGTAGCC
>JAKAYZ010000333.1 GCA_021816165.1 Planctomycetota bacterium
ACCGCCATCGGCGAAATGATTAAAAAGCACGAGTTCCTGCCCTATCTCAAGCTTATGCGGGAGGTTCATCAATGACCGCGCCACTGAACAAACCCAAAGTCGCCACAGTCTGGCTGGACGGCTGCTCCGGCTGCCATATGAGCTTTTTGGATCTGGACGAAAGGCTGGTGACCCTCGCGTCATTGGTGGACATTGTGTATTCACCGGTGGTTGATCCGAAGGAATTTCCGCAACATGTGGACCTGACGCTGGTGGAAGGGGCGGTCAGCAGCGAGGAAGATTTCCACAAGGCCAACCTCATCCGGCGGTGCAGCAGCGTTGTGATTGCATTCGGGGATTGCTCCGTCACCGCCAACGTGCCCGGAATGCGCAACACATGGGAACCCCGCGCCCTGCTTGACGCCGCTTATGTTGAAAAGGCCACTTCGCCCGCCGAGGCGGCGAATCGCAAAGCCCGTATTCCACTGAAGGTTGTGCCGCCACTCCGGGCGCAGGCGGTGCCGCTGCACGAGGTGATTCCCGTGGACGTTTTCATACCCGGCTGTCCGCCGCCGGCGGATGCGATCTGGCAGGTGCTTACGGAACTGCTTGCGGGAAAAACGCCGGATATCTGCGCCGTCACAAGATTTGGACGTTAACCGCGGCCTGCAGCCGCTGCTGATAAAGGATTGTATCGTGGCACAAACCATAACCATCAAGGGCGTCACGCGAATTGAAGGCCATGCGCAAATCACCATTGAACTCAATGACGATGGTTCCGTCCGGGATGCGCAATTTCACGTTACACAATTCCGTGGTTTTGAAAGCTTCGTCCAGGGCAGGCCGCTGCCGGAAATGCCCGGTATCATGGCCCGGATATGCGGTATCTGCCCGGTGAGCCACCTGATGGCATCTTCCAAGGCCTGCGATGATATTCTGGCGGTGGAACTCCCGCCGGCCGCCGTCAAGCTCCGCCGCATTATGAACCTCGCGCAGCTTGTGCAAAGCCACGCGTTGTCCTTCTTCCATCTATCAAGTCCGGATCTGATCTACGGCATGGATTCAAATCCGGCATCACGCAATATATTCAATCTGGCGGCCTCACATCCGGATTTCGCGCTCGACGGCATTATGCTGCGCAAGTTCGGGCAGGAAATCATCGGCCTGCTTGGGGGAAAAAAGATTCACCCGGCCTGGGTCGTGCCGGGCGGCGTCAGCGCTCCGCTCGCCGCCCCGCACCGCGACGCGATTCTGGCTTCGATTCCGGAAGCTCTTGAGCGTATCGGCCGCGGACTGGATCGCTTTCACGCCGTTCAGGACAACTATCCCGCCGAAGCCGACGCATTCGCCAATTTTCCCACGATGTTCGCCGGGTTAAGCAATCCGGACGGCACGCTTGAACATTACGATGGGACGCTGCGGTTTGTCGACGAACATGCCCGGCTGGTGGCTGAACTTTCCGCACCGCGCGAGTATCCCCAATTTATCGGCGAAGCCGTTGAGGATTTCACTTTTCTAAAATTTCCGTACTTTCTTCCCCGTGGTTATCCGGGCGGCATTTACCGCGTCGGGCCGCTGGCGCGTCTGGTGATAGCCGAGCGATGCGGCACGCCGCTTGCGGACCGCGAACTGGGCCTGTTCCGCTCACGTCTGGGCCGGGCCCCGCAAAGCAGCTTTCATTATCATTGGGCCAGACTCATCGAAATCCTCTACGGGATTGAGATGATCCGCCGGCTTCTTGAGGAGCCGGATATTCTTTCCGACCACGTGCGTGCCCGCGCCAGACCCAACCGCTTCGAGGGTGTGGGAATATCCGAAGCACCGCGCGGCACGCTGATTCACCATTACAAAATTGACCGCAACGGCCTGATGACCTGGGCCAACATGATCATCGCCACCGGCCATAATAATCTGGCCATGAATCGCGGCGTCCGGCAGGTCGCGGAGAGGTTTGTGGACGGCCGCAAACTTCGCGAAGGGATGCTCAACCGGGTGGAAGCCGTTATCCGCTGCTTCGACCCGTGTTTAAGCTGTTCCACCCATGCCCTGGGAACCATGCCTCTGCGGATTACGTTGCAAGGTGCCGATGGGGAGGTGTACGATGTACTTACGCGCAACTAGCCGGCTTCAAACGGCCGATTGGAGTCTGCTTTGCATCGGTATCGGCAATTCGCTCCGTGGTGATGACGGGGCCGGACCCGCCGTGGTCCAGCGGCTTCGCTGGAAACTTAACAGCCGGCCGATAGAAGGAGTGGCCACGCGCATTGTCACACAGCTTGCGCCCGAACTTGTCTGCGATCTGGTACGCACGCGGTGCGCCCTGTTCATTGACGCGGACGTCCGGCCACCGCCGGCACGGCTGGCGGTCCACGCGATCCAGGCGGATCCGGTCGTCCCGGCGACCCCGTGCGTCGGACACTATGAAACGCCGGGGCGTCTGCTGGGACTTTGCCGCCGATACTTCGGCGACGCCCCGGATGCTTATGTGCTGGCGCTGGGCGCCCGGGCCTTTGGGTACGGAGATCCGCTGAGCCCCGCGCTTAAAGCTCTTGTCCACAATCTGGCGGAGCAATTGTTTAACGCCCTGATTCATCACCCGGTCGCGCAGCCGTTGCGTTCCTGGAATCCGTGGTCCTCCGCAGTTTCACGCCGCACGTGGGATTCCATGATATCCACTGCGGATAACTGCCTGTTGAAAGGATAATGAAATGAAAGTTGCACAACCATCCCCCACGATGACCATCGACGGCAATCAGGCCGCCGCGAGCGTCGCTTTCCGCACAAGCGAACTCGCCGCCATCTATCCGATCACGCCCTCGAGCACCATGGGAGAACTCGCTGATGAATGGGCGGCGGCAAACCGGGTTACTATCTGGGGCGGCGTGCCGACGATCGTGGAAATGCAGAGCGAAGGCGGCGCAATAGGCGCGGTTCACGGCGGATTGAGCGCCGGGGCGATCTGCACCACATTCACCGCATCGCAGGGATTGCTGCTGATGATCCCCAACATGTATAAAATCGCTGGCGAACTCACCGCTTTTGTCATGCATGTCGCGGCACGCTCGCTTGCCGCGCACGCCCTGTCCATCTTCGGTGATCATTCGGACATCATGGCCTGCCGACAGACAGGCTTCGCGATTTTGGGCGGAACCGGAGTGCAGGAAGCACACGATCTGGCCGCCATCGCCCTGGCCGCCTCCCTTCGCTCGCGTGTTCCTTTTGTGCATTTTTTTGACGGCTTTCGCACATCGCATGAATTGAACCGGGTGGTCATGCTGGATGATGATCAACTCCGCCGGATTATCCCGCAGCAATGGGTGGACGCACATCGTGCCCGCGCCCTGACCCCTGACCATCCGGTATTGCGTGGCACCGCCCAAAATCCCGACACCTTTTTCCAGGCACGGGAGGCGATCAACGGCTTTTACATTGCCCTGGAAACAATTGTCCCCGAAGAAATGCAGCGGTTCGCCCAGATCACCGGACGATCCTACGCACCCTATGAATATGTCGGACATTCCGATCCGGAGCGGGTGGTTGTGCTGATGGGAAGCGGGGCGGCCACTGCCGCCCAGACCGTCCGCAATCTGGCGGTGCGCGGTGAAAAAGTCGGATGCGTGATCGTGCGGCTTTATCGACCGTTTATCGCCGCCCAATTTGCCGCGGCGCTGCCGGCCTCGGTCCGCCGCATCGCCGTTCTGGACCGCACAAAGGAACCCGGTGCGGTGGGAGAACCGCTGTATCAGGATGTCTGTGCGGCGCTTCTGGAAATCCGGCAAACCGGCGAAACCCAAACGGCCGCCATGCCCATCGTCATCGGCGGCCGATATGGTTTGTCCAGCAAGGAATTCACACCGGCCATGGTCAAAGCGGTCTTCGATGAACTGCAGCGCCCCGCGCCGCGCCGCAGGTTCACGGTCGGTATCAACGATGATCTTACCCATCTGTCGCTTCCGGTTGATCCCGACTTTGACATCGAATCACCCCGGACGGTCAAGGCGATATTTTTTGGTTTAGGATCGGATGGCACGGTGGGGGCCAATAAGAATTCAATCAAGATTATCGGCGACGAAACACAACTGCATGCCCAGGGCTATT
>JAKAYZ010000334.1 GCA_021816165.1 Planctomycetota bacterium
CCTGTCGCCAAGGGACAACTGGCTAGTCCATTGGGGCCGCTGGTGGCCCAGGCCAGTGCCGCCGGTTATACCCGTGGCAAGCACAAAGGGCCGCGGCCATTTTATGGTTATTACTTTCATATCCTAAGGCGGCAGGGTTCGGCGGCACCGGGTGGGGCGTTACGGTACGGTGTGAACGGCAGATTAATAGCAGGTTTTGCCTTGGTGGCATTTCCCGCCAAGTATGGATCTTCGGGCATCATGTCCTTTATTGTGAATCAGCAGGGGCTTGTCTATCAACGGGATCTCGGTCCGAACAGCTCCGTGCTGGGATGGAAAATAAAAACGTACAACCCAACTTCATCTTGGACTCTTGTGCGGCCGTAGCCGAGACGGACAGTCTGAATAGGGCAGCAAGAGATGCAGCACCGTTGATGCGCCTCGCCCGTGGCCAAAAATTAGGCACCATAATATGTCTGTTTTTGCGCAGTCCCGAAGCGAACGGTGCAGACATCAGCGTCGTGTCTTAACGATGGGCATTCGCAGGTGATATACGCCGGGCACAGGCCCAGTGGTTGGACCTGATTGCGTGGTCGGATGTGGCACAATGCGCGGGGTGATGAAGTGCGGTACGACCGGCTGTGTGGTGGGGGAGGTAAACACGATGGTTCCGGCGGTCTGCCACGTAACGCCATCGCGGCGAACTTGTACAAGGCAATTGGCGTGTGAACCGGGCGGCAATGGCAGGCCAAACGGCCCGATGATGGCGGATTGACCAGGTGGCATTGGCGGAAGCTTACGCCAGGGTGAAAAGGCTGCGGTTGCCACTTTCACTCGAATGGAACCACGCAGGCGTCCCAAACGGCCATTACGCACTGCAATCATCAATCCGGGTGGCCGACTGGTGTTTAAAAACGTGGCCAGCGCCACGGGTGGCAGGCCTTGAATGGTGGCCGTACGCAGCGCCGCTACAAGATTGACCACTGATCCAGTGGACTCCAGGTAATAGGTATGGCTATTGAGTGGAAGTTCGTGCCAACCGGCAATAGGGCTGGGCAATGGCTGATGACGACTGGTCGTAGCCTGCATATCGTGGGCGGGATCAAGCACAATCAGGGTGCCCCTGGGAAAGGCATGAGAAGCAACCGTGGAGCGTTTGGAACTGTGCACTTGCTGGACTGGCCAATACTTCAAAGCGGACCATTGCTGGTCGCGCATGGTCGCGGCTCCAAGTCCGGCCAAAACCGCTACGCAGTGATGATTGCCTTGAAATACCGCCATAAAGGGTGGCAGATATGGATGGACAATGTGAAACAGCGAGGTCCCGCCCAACCAATGCTCCACGAGGCCAAAATCATGCCGCGGAGCCGGCACAACGGTGGCCCCCTGAGCCAATGCCAGGGCCGGTGCAATTCTTCCAACTGCGTGTGAAATTTGTTGTTGGCAGCCGTCGGAAGCCGGCGGTAAAACCCACACCGGCGTTTTGCCGCTCAGCCAGGATAGATACCGACCAAAGGTTCGGCGCTGCGAGGACAGCGCCCAGATATTGACAATGGCCAACGGGTTGTCGGCAGACCGGGACGATTCACCCGAGAAGCCCAACTCGCGAAGGGCCGGACTGCCGAGCACAAGTACCCGTGGATTCATCAGTCGCGCCGTTCCAAAACCACGCAGACATAGCTGGCGGATCAAGCGGCGGGTTCTATGGCTATGGGGGCCAGCGGGTGGTACGATGGTCACAGCGATCAGATCCGTGCCGGCGGCGCGAAGCATCGGTGTGAGAAATTGCACAAAGCGGAGCGGCGTGGCGGTGAAATTGGCGCGATCATTTCTCAACTGAACTGCCAAGACCAGAACCGCGCGATGCCGGGCCAGACGGTGGGCTATCTTTTGTATTTGGGCGGGACTGATGGGCGGCTGGCAGTTGGTGGTACCCACAGATTTTGGCGGCCAGTAAAGGCGCAGGACGTAACGACGGATGGAAGTTTGATGGATGTAATCCGCAATGTAACCAGGGGGATGAGGTTGAACAAAAAGCCGGGGCAAGTTACGTATCCATGGGGTCAACGACGTGGGAATAGCCAAGCCGGTGGGGCGGTCAATACAGGTTAAAACCAATCCGGAAGGGGGCGCAACATCGCGGTGATGGTAGCTCAGACGGTAGAAGCCGACGCTATTGAAGACTACCGGCAGATGAATCGTGAATTGCTCGCCCGTGGCCACCAATGCCGGTGCAATGGGCGCCGCCAGCAGCGTGTGCCAGTGTTTAGCAAGCGGGCCAGCACAGAACTGCCAGCGCAATTTACCGTGCAGCATCAGGGGCGTGCCGGTGGAGTTGGCGATGGAAATAGTAAGCATCTGGTGCTGGTGGGGATGAAATATCCCGCAGGGATGGCCATCGGTCTCAATGGCCAGCAGGAGTTGATGCTGCTTGATACCGGCGGCGGTCCGGGTGGTGCGGCCGGTAACCACACCCGGCAACAAGGAAATCGCCAAGAGGGAAATTATGAAAATTGGGAAAGTTTTCATCTGCGGTAATTCCATCCGTGGTCCGGTCGTAACTCCGGGGCGATGCGGCCGGTCGATCTCCGTAATGACTCGATGCCTCCCAAAATTGCCCACGATGATAGTAACAGTGGTAACGATTTGCTTCCACCTTATAATAAGAGTTGAGAAGTGCGGCGACGCGAGATGGCCGCACTGCCACCAGCGTTGACAGGCGGAGATTTATGGCCGCGATATGCCTTTATTTTCAAGTCCATCAACCGTTTCGCCTTCGGCGCTACGGCGTGTTTGAAAGCGATACCGATTATTTTGACAATTTGCGCAATGCCTCCCTGATGGAACTTGTGGCTCGGCGGAGTTATACGCCTGCCAATCGCCTTATGTTGGATATATTTAATCGCTATGGCCAGGATTTTCGGATTAGCCTGAGTATCACCGTCACCGCCCTGGAGCAGCTTGAGCGATGGGCTCCGCAGGTGCTGGAATCCTTTCAGGCAATGGCGGAAACCGGTTGTGTGGAATTTTTAGGCGAGACGTCACATTCAAGCTTGGCCTTTCTTTACTCGCAGGAGGAGTTCCGCCAGCAGATTAAACTGCATCGGCAGGCGATCAAGCGACTATTCGGTCAGACCCCCAAGGTCTTTCGCAATACCAATCTCATTTTCTCCAACGCGATCGGCAGTGTTGTGAGGCAGCTTCATTTTGAAGCGGCCATCATGGAGGGTTGGGAGGGGGTGTTGGGGTCGCGAAATCTGGGCTTCCCCTATCGCTTGAATCAATCGGATCTTAAACTGCTGCTTCGTCATTACCGCCTGAGCGAGGATATCGCCCTGCGCTTCGGCATTAAGAATTGGTCGCAGTGGCCGCTGACCGCGGAAAAGTATGCCCGTTGGCTTAATGGCATGAACGGTCAAGGCGCGTCTTGCCTGTTAGGGATGGACTATGAAACGTTTGGTGAACGCCAGCCGGAAGAAACCGGTATTTTTAAATTTCTGGAGGCACTGCCGGGAAATGTGCTGGCGCTGGGCGATGTTTTTCGCACGCCAGTTCAATGTGCCCAGGAAGTTACAACATTGAATGAAATTAATGTGCCACAGTTTGTGTCCTGGACCGATGACAACCGGGATATAGGTCCGTGGCTGGGCAATGCCATGCAGGCCAATGCCATGCAGGAACTCTATCGTCTGGAGGAAGCGGTTAAAGCGCGGCAAGATCAGGAATTGCTAAGCGATTGGAGGCGTTTAACCAGCAGCGATCATTTCTTTTATATGAATACGCGGCATTTTGGCGAGCCGGCAGGAAATATCTTCAACCCGTACGAATCGCCCTATGATGGCTACATTAACTTTATGAGCGTGTTAGATAGTATTACCGCCCGCATTCGAAATTAAATTTGCGATAAGGGGGCAACCGGCAATGGTGAAGAGTGGCAATGAGGCCCGCGGCAAGGATCAACCGGATCAGAGGCGAGTGTTAAGCAAACACGTCCCGCAGTTTTCCAAAACCAAAGAGATATCTGGGCACAGAGTGTAGGCACCCTTGTGGTATTTGCATTTCGTGGCGTGCCTTGACAATGGTTTTTTGAAGA
>JAKAYZ010000335.1 GCA_021816165.1 Planctomycetota bacterium
ACGGCGTTGCTTTCCAGCGGGGCGATTCTGCGGGCGGCACCGCTCTATTACCAGGGTTTTGAACAAAACACCACCGGCTGGACCACGCAGGGCACTTCGACGGTAACCCGCTATCAGTCCGGAGCGGCCTCACCCGTTGGAACCATCAGTGCTGCCGCCGGCGGATATTACGCCGTGATCACCAATGCGGATGACAACTACCAAACAGGGTATGGGAACGGCGGGTATAGCCTCGTTGGCTCAGCCAACGGCGACCCAACCTATCCGGGATCCTTCACGCAATCGGTCAGCGTATACGTTGATCCATCCACGTGGACCGCGCCAACGAATCCCTCGGTTGCCGCCTTTTGGATTGACATGACGCCCAGCGCCAGCAGCGCCACGGGCAGCTACGCCGGGCATCCGCTTTTCGGCGGCGGCGGGTATGCGACCGGCGCAAACGGCGGTACCGCGGAGAATGATTTTGCATTCATGGTTCCCGGGACCGGCACAGTTCAAATTAACGGTTTGAATAGTGCAAATCATGAGATTGGCACGATCACGACGACCGGCTGGTACACCTTCAGCATAGCCTATTCAAAAGGAACCGATGGCTACGTGCAAGAGGCTCTCAGCGTGTACGACAACTCCGGCAACCTGCTCAGCGGAGAAACCCCGCAAACGTTCGATCTCTCGCCCGCCAACACCGGTACCGTCGACGGTGTACGGAACGCCGACCTCGGCGGGCCAAACTACCTGTGGTTCACCGTGTGGCAAAACCACTTCGCGGGCGATGCGCTGGCCATCGACAACGTGACGGCCACTCCCGAGCCTACGACACTGGCCATGCTCGGAATCGCCGCAGCCGGCGCGATTTTCATTTTACCCCGTCGGAAGCGGCACGCAAACATCTGAAAAAGCCGCCGTGCCATGGCCGCAATTCGTGCGGCCAGGGCCGGGCCACAGGCTGGCCGCGCCACCACAGGCCGCCAACTTGGCGCTCCACGCACCACCCGCCGGCAGGTGGCGGAACAGGCGAAGCGTCATGGAAACAAACGAATTCGCATAAGCCCGTCCGCCGGATTGGGGCCAAAAAATTGGCACCGCTGCAAGCCAGAGTAACTCGGCTGGCATATTTTTCGCGGCCAGCGCAGCCAACGGCCACTGCGGCGGCTCTTTTTACCCATAACCGGCACAGGACCCATTATTATGAATAACTTCAGCAACCTTGACATCGACGAACGGCTGGTGGCCAAACAGGCCGTGCTGATTCTGCGGGCCTTCAAGCAGGCACTGCGTACCGCCCCGCCGGACCAGCGTATCGAAGCGTTGGACCGTGTTGTGCACCGGCAGGGCCATGGGCATCTGCGGGTCATGATGGCCGTGGCCATCGCCGCACAGGATGCCCAGGGCACAAACATCCGGCTTACGGATCACGATTCCGCCACCATGGCTGGTCGAAAACATCTTCTCGACGGTGCGGCTACGGCGGGACAAGACACACAGCGGGAAGGCTTGCCTGGCGATGGTCTACAGGCTCTGCCAGCGCACCCAGAGAAACGTCCAGCGATGCCATGGAGCCGAAAAGATCAAGGATATTATCGTCGGGATTCTTTATGAGGACGGGATCAAAAAATCCCCCCGGCCTTACCATCCATCGCCGCCGCAATGCACCCGCCCCTGCAGGGCCACCCCCCGCTCCATTGCGGCCGCGGCCGCCTTCCGGTCCAGTCCTATCAACCGCAGTCCCTGCCCCACCGTTTCCTGAAGCACCTTATCCATGTCGTTGAGGTGCGGCTGCGACATGTTGAAGGCATGCAGCCCCGGCATCCGGGCCAGGTACCGCGTGAAGTGATCCACCCTGCCGCACGCGTGCATCGCCCCGCCCCCAAAGGCATTCAGCAGCCGCTGCTCATACGGCCGGATGAACTCATCGAAGATCTCCGGCGACAGGTTCATCGCCGAATCTTCCCGCAGCATGATCGTCCCGCGGTGGACCATGCCCCAGTGCACCGCCAGCCCATCGGTCCGCGGCGGAATGATCTCCTGCCACTTCTTTAATACCTTGATGTAAAACCGTGTGATCAAGTCCAGAAAATCGTGCACCATCTGCGGCCGGTCATACACTTCCAGGAAGAAACTGCTGCCCCACACCATCTCCAGAATATCCATCGACCCCTGCATGTCCGGGTGATACACATGCACGTGCCGGCCGATCTTGGGATACTCCTTCCCGATCGCCGCCAGCCGCCAGCCCATTGTCATAACCTTTTCCAGATACGGGTGATCCACCGGCAGTTCCCCCCGATCCAGGATCGCCTTCACCCCATCCGACCCGTCCGGCAACGGCTTGGCCGCCGGCAGCGTGTCCGTCTCGTCCGGCATGATGAACACCTCGCACCCCAGCGGTGCCGCCATGATCGGTGTCCCGTAGTTCGCCCGCACCGCCAGTACCAACCCTCCGGCCGAACTCAGTATGCGCGAGCACTCTGCCATCTGATGCAGCACCATCAGGTCGGGATCCGCCAGAGCCGCGTTGATCCGCAATTTCGGCCAGTCCACCTTCGGTGGATTCGCCGCCGGCCGCCGCGGTGCGAACACCGGCTCCTTCCACCGCCCCACACTGAATTGCCGCCAGTCTTCCCATAATACCGCTTCCACACCTTCGTCCAGCCGCCCCTCCAAATCATCAAGATAAACCCGTAAATCCATCTGAAACGCCCTTTTTCTGCCGCGCACCTTGTTGCCATGTTCTCCCTTGGTTCGTCAATCACCGCGCGCGTAGCGGTTGCGCCGCCTTCAAGCGAAAATCACAAATCCCATTCGTGTTCATCCAACGCGCCCCCAGTGTAAAATCTCACCTCATTGCGGTCAATCGCGAGATTCGGCGGCGGTGGCGCCAACAGGCTGCTGGAAGGCGAGGCCTCCGGTGCGGCGGAAGCACAATGCGCCCGGCCAAGCCATGGCCGGGCTGGTGGGGATGGTCACTCGAAGGGTCGCGGGTGGTGTTGGTCTGCGGGCACAGCGCTGGTTTTACTTGCTGGGCCAGACATGCGAAAATGCCAGGCCTAAAATAGTGCGGAACGTGGCCGCATGCTGTGGCCTTAAAAAAAAGAGGACTTTCAATGACAGAGACATCACCCCTTGCCGCGGATGCTCAGGCGGCTACAGGACGGCCTGGGCACACCGGTACCGCCATGAGTCCACAAGCCGGAGCTGGCGCGGGCGGCAGGCCGGCGGTGCGCCGGCAGTTTATTTCATTTGCCTTTTACAAGCTTTTGCCGGAATTTCGCCGCCTTCCTGCGGACCGCCAAAGCACCATGCTGTCGGGCCTGGTGAAGCTGGTGCAGGGCAATAAGCCACAGGATATGCTGCTGCTCCATTACAGTTGCGTGGGCACCCGTCCGGATGTGGACCTGATGTTCTGGAAAATCAGTTATCAGCTGGAGCACATTCAGGAACTGGCGGCGGCCATGAACCGGCTGGAAATAGGCGGATACCTGGTGAGTCCGCACAGTTACCTGGCCCAAAGCAAGCGCAGTACGTATGTGGATAAAATTGATCCGGCCCACGATGATGTGCGCACGTGCATTATTCCCGGAAAGCGCAAATACCTGTTTGTTTATCCGTTTGTCAAAACCCGGGAATGGTATCTGCTGAGCAAACCCACGCGGCAGGGTATCATGGATGAACACATTGCGGTGGGAACCAAATATGCTTCGGTCAAACTGAATACCACCTACAGTTTCGGACTCGACGATCAGGAATTTGTGGTAGCGTTTGAAACGGATTCGCCGGATGATTTTCTGGATTTGGTGCAGGAACTGCGCGAAACGGAAGGCAGCCGATTTACCCTCCGCGACACGCCCATTTTTACCTGTGTACAAACGCCGATAGAGTCGCTGGTGGGGCAATTGGCCCGCCTGTAAGGGATTCCCGCCGACCGCGATGCGCTGCCTGGTGGGTGCTGGCCCGCCCGGGCCGTCTGGTGACGATACTGACTTTAGTTTAATCGCCGCCGGGTTCTGGCGGCGGCTGATCGTCGGGCTGGTCTTCCTGCTGGGCGTCGGCGTCGTCA
>JAKAYZ010000336.1 GCA_021816165.1 Planctomycetota bacterium
ATCGCCGAAGGATCGCGTCGCGAGGCGCAGGCGCGATTCCAGATGCTCGGCGCCACCAACGTCATCTATCGATCGGTCAAACCGAGCGACGAGGCGCAACTTTCCACCGGCGGACGCCCGGCGCGATCCTGATTTGTTCCTGGATAATCACCCTACGCCGTTGATCCTGGACGAAATTCAATACGCACCGGAACTGGTCGCGGCGATCAAGCGGCGGGTGGACCGTGCCCATGAAAAACCACCGCCGGGCGGTTCCGCACGCCATACCGCACCGCACCGGGCCTTGTTCGTGTTGACCGGCTCCCAGCAGTGGGCGGTGCTAAGATCAGCGGACGAATCTCTGGCGGGACGTGCGGTGTTCCTGGATTTACAGGGGTTTTGCCTCGCGGAGATTGCCGGTGCCGGCGGCACGCAGCATTGGCTTGAGCGTTATCTCGACGACCCGGCCAGGTTCACGGCCTGCGACCACCGTCGGCTGCCGGCGCGGCGAACCATGCAGGAACAGCTTTGGCGGGGTTTCCTGCCCGCCGCGGATTCGCTCGAAAAAAACTGGATTCCGGATTATTACCGCTCCTACCTGCGAACTTATATTGAACGCGATATTCGTCTGGTTTCCGATGCCCGTGACCAGCAGCAGTTCGGACGATTCGTGCAGTTGATGGCAGCACTCACGGCCCAGGAAATCAACCATTCACAATTGGGAAGGGAATTGGGCGTGACCCCACAAACCGCCCAGCGCTGGCTGGCCAATCTTGTGGCGACGTTTCAATGGTTTGAAATTTCAGCCTTCCATGGCAATACCCTCAAACGGCTTAGCGCCAGGCCCAAGGGCTATATTGCCGACACGGGTCTGGCCTGCGCCCTGCAAAGCATTTCCACCTGGCAAACACTATCCGGCCACCCGTTGGCGGGGCCGCTCTTTGAGTCCGCAGTGGTCGGAGAAATACGCAAACTCTCCGCCACCTTGGCGACCCCGCCGAATCTCTATCATTGGCTCAGTCATGGCGGGACCGAAGTGGATCTGCTGCTGGAACGGGACGGAGTTTTTTATCCCATCGAGATCAAGCTTGCATCCAACCCCTCAAATAGCCCTCCCCCACGGATAGAGTGCTTTGGTACAACCTTTCCGGCGCTGAAAACCGCCCCCGGGCTGGTCATCGGCCCCGTGGAAAAATCGCAGCGCCTTTCGCCCACCGACTGGGCCTTGCCGTGGGATAGTCGGTAGGGACACAGCGCCGCCGTCGCTGATCCGCCGATTCCGCGGCTTGTGGGTACTCCGCCTACGTATAAACCCCGCCAATTAACAAGCCCCGCCATGAAGACGCATAGGTTCGCCTTCATCCCCAGACAATCCACCGGATCATGATCACGGTGTGCGCAGTCGCCCCTGGCATCGGACAGGTCGGTAGTACGTGCGGGCTTGGGCAGCCCGGCCAGGATGGCCAAAGGCCCCGGCGCGGGTGCCGGGGCCTTTGTTTATGATCAGGCTCTAAAATGGGCGTTCAGGCCGAGGGGCTGGTTCGGCGGCGCATCAGCAGCAAACCGGCCAGGGCCGGGACCAGCAGTGCAAAGCCCGCTGGCTCGGGAAGATTAACAGGCGGATCAGAAAGAAAGCCGATACCCGCCGGCTGTCCCAGCCCGGTAACCACGGGTGTAAGCAAACCGGTGTTAAAGTTAAGCGTGTCCAGCCAATGGTTGGTTTTGTCAGCTGAAAATGCCTGGTTAAGAGCAAAACCGTCGGTGGCGGTGAGCTGGTAAACGATGTTGTCTTTAACATCCGCGAACAACAGCGTGCCCTTAGCGCTGGTGGCAAAACCGGTCTCATCGGTATTGGCCGGGGTCTGCACCCCGCCGGTCATGGTGTAAAGATTTAAGGTTTTAAGCGTGGCCGAGGCGGTTCCACCATTGACTCCGGTGATGGCGTTGGGGTTCATGATTTCCGTAACGGTCGCCCCGCTTTCATTGGCCAGCAGCAGGTTGCCGCCCGGGGTTACATCCAGTGAGTCCGGATCAAAAATATTCGGGTTGTTCAGAGCCGATCCAGTGGCCTTATTGATCGCCGGATCGTTGCCCCACACCACACCCTGGACGGTGACAGTGTTGGGATACGAGTTGGAATCCAGGCCAATGCGGTACAGAACCGGGTGGGAATTGATATTGTTGCCGCCAACGTCGCCGCCGTTGTCGGGATTGGAGCCGGAAGCGTAGAGAAAGCCATTGATAAATTGCAGTCCATCAAAACCGCCGCCGTGCGCGGAAGGGTTGGGGTACCCGTATTGCGTCATGGCCCCGCTGCCGGGGTTGATGACGGTCAGGTGCGAATTTCCGTCCTCATTTTCGTCCGTGTACAGCAGGCCATCAGGCCCGACGGCCAGGCCTTCCACATGGCCGGGAATTCCGGCAAAGGTATTTTCAACGGTGCCGTGGCTGGAATATTCCACCACGGTGCTGGTAAGCCCATTGGGGCCGGAACTGCCATCGCCGGCCACGCCATTGCCGTAGCCGATGAACACATTGTTGCCGGCGACCGCGATATCATCGGGGGCACTGGCACCTGTTGGCGCGGTGGCGAACACCGACAGGTTGTAGCCGGGGGCAGCTACCGGGCTGCCTATGGCCGGTGCAACTGTGGCCGCGGCGCAAAGTGCTGCTGCGGTCAACGCCAAGCCGCAACGAAAACGACGGGAACACTGGGACTTAAACATGGGATGCTCCTTTCAAAAAAACATGCCGCGGCCAACATCGGTCGCGGCTTCAATTAAATAGTAGGTTTCGGGAAATCTCCGGATGTATATTCCTGGATAATGTTACAAGAGCACTTCGTGTGGCTACCGCGTCCACGGGTGGGCATCCGGGCCATTGGCCACGGTGCGGCCACGCCGCACGTATGAGCGGCACGGCCGCGACCTTTGGCTGTGCTACATTAATGTATATGGTTATGTTATTATATATGGCATATCATAGCGCGTTTTGTGCGTATGGATTTCAGCCGCCCACAGACCCCCGCGGGCCATGGCCGGATGATGTACAAAATTGGGATCTGAATTACGCCATGGTGACGGGGCGCTGCCGTTGAATGCCCCACACCGGCTGCCGCTTTAATCTTGAATTGCGGTAATGAATCGCGCGAAAAGATTTGGCGACCGATCGGAACCTTTGCTGGCCAGCCAGATTCTCCAGATAATCGCTGCTCAAAACTGCAAAAGTCCGCGGGGTTCGGCTGACAGATCAATCAGCGTCAGTATTGGCATCCAAAAAACTGCCGCTCCATTCCATGAAACTACGGCACCACCACGGTTTTTGCCCGGAAATTGCCGGACCAGTTGAGTTGCCACAATTGCGCCAAGGGAACGGTATGGGCTGATCCATCCGTAAACGACACATTGATTTGGCCCAGGTGGCGATCGATGCAAAACCTGGCCATCTGATCTTGCGCGTTGAGGGTGGGGTCGCCCAGTTGGGTATTGGCGGGCACGGCATCGGTGGCTGCCGGGCTGCCATCCACCCAAATGCAATCAGCGAACAGCGGCTGCGAATCCACAATTTGATTGCCGTTGGCCCGCGGATCGAACGGCGGTGGGGCAGCCACGGCGATAGAGCCTTTGCCATGGTCATCATAATAGCCGCCGATATCCAAGACGCCATGAATAAACTGATTCCCGCTGTTGGTAAAATTTCCCTCGGCATAAACGCTGCCATTGAGATTCAGTTGGCCGTGAATGGTAACGCTGCCAAGGGTGACGATATTGATATTGGCAGCCCCCTGCGAAGGAAATATCCCGTCCACCGTCACATTGCCCGATACCAGCAGCGTGCCGGAGCCAATGACGGTCATCTGCCCGCTGGCGTCAAAATTGCCATTAACGTAAAGATACTGGTTGTTGGAAAAGTCGATGGTGTTACCGGCAGATGCCGGAGCCGGATTATCAGTCTGCATAATTTGGTTGTAGATGGCGGTTACATCGGGCGGCTGCATGCCGGGCATATTGGGCGATTGTGCACCTTGTACGGTGATGCCTCCGTCCAGG
>JAKAYZ010000337.1 GCA_021816165.1 Planctomycetota bacterium
GGAGCTTAGGTCGCGTTATCAAAGGTCCGATGCTGCTTTCAGTGCCTATCGACAAGCCTATCTGCAATATTGGTCGGGCGTGGTTTCCGACCAATTGCAGATTGGTTCGGTGACGTGGCCACAATTTTATAATGGTATTTCAACGCTTCAAATGGGGCGGCTTTATGCTAACTTGATTAAATTGGGCACACAGGTGCAGCGGGCACTGGCGGCAGTCTCCCAAGGGCATTTGACGCATGACGCAGGGATGCTGGCATCCATCTCAACAGGGTTAAAGCAATTAAACAGTCCCGTACAGCAGAGTGCCTGGCGAAAAATACTGCGCCGTTGGATGCAAGTGAGTTCCGATCCGCTCCAGGCGCGGGCGCAACTGCTGGCGGAAAAACCCATCAATCTTTACCGCCGCTATGTCATCCGTGCCGGGCAGGCACCATCATATGCACAGTTGTACCTGTCATCGCTGACACTGGCGGGATTCCGGGCCTTGGCCAGCAATGCGCTCTCACGGGCCGACGCCATTCTAACCCGCTTGCGCCGGGAGCCGGCCTTTCCATTGTTTATCCCCGCCAATGGGGGCCCGCCGAGCACTGAATTCTCGTCCGCTACGATTCGAAAATTCGCCGCCAATATTGATTCCCTGCCTGTGTCCGTCAAACCTGTTGCCGATCACACACCCGATTCCGCCGTCAATCATCTGCTGCGGCAGATGCAGGGCGAGGTGTCGTATTCCGTATTCGGTTTGACCACGCAACAGATTGTCACGATCCGGCAAATCCTTGCCGCGCTCCACGGCGTATCCGGAAAACCGCTTCTGTGCCGCATGCAGGTGTCGGCCAAGGATAAACTCAATGCACGCGATAATACCGCCCAGATCATCTGGCCCTATATGACCGTGACTGATTCGGGCCGGGTGCTGGGGGTGGTGAGTTTTCGTTCTCCGGCGGCGGATTCGCTTGGCCGGATTGTGATACCGGGCGGCGCAATGCAGAAACTTGAATTAAAATTTTATGAATCCGACCCCAGTGCCACCCCGGCCCCCAAGCCCAACCACGTTCTTACATTCAGTGGGCCTTGGGCACCCCTTCAGTGGCTTTATCGGTATCACGGCAAATCAGCCGATGGAAAGCATTGGCAGGTAATAATTCAAACGCACGATCAATTTAAAAAAGATAGAAAACTGGTCTTGTCATTGAGCTTTTCACGGCCTCTGCCGCGCATCTCCGCGTGGCCCAAGGCCCATGCTCCCTGACCTGCAGGTAATGGGATATTGATGGCTTTTTTCTCCAGACTTACCGCCCGAATCATGCAGCCTAAAATCGGCGCGGCAGAATTAAGTTTTTATGCCATCGGTAAGCACCCGGGCTGGGATGACCATATGCCGGATATCGGCGCGGACAATCCTGAGGTGCTGGATTTCAAACAACGGTTTTATGTTGACGCCATCGCCGGTAATATCAATTCCGGGGCGTGGAAGCACCTTCCCGAGCCCGAATTGCTGCCGGAATTTAATCATCGTTTTATCTATTGGCATGCTGACGTTGTGATGCATGGGGCGATCTGGGCCTCAAGCGACGGCAAAGGCCGCACACTGTATCCCCTTATCGGCATTGTGTTTTCCCGCGGTATAAATCCTCACGCTGTCGGATCGGCGTCTTTATCGATCCTAAATGCGTTTCGCGCTTCGAGCCAGCGGACTCCCACCGCCGACGGCGTTAAGGCGGCTGTGGAAGATGCCAACAAGTCGCTCGCTGCCCTCGCTCCGCAATGCCCGGTCATGGATGATTTAATCCCCACCTTAACGGGTGCCCGGACGGCAGCGCTATTTGACGCAGCACCTGATAGACAGCATGGTGCACGAATGCTTTATGCCCTTCAACGGTCGCTGCAGCATGTCAAAGCCAACATTGCCAACCGCGGCGATGCGTTTTATGAAATGGTGAGACTTCCGACACGTGCCGATCAATCGCCCAATGGTGAACCGGGTAACGCGCTGGTGGATTGGTCGGCATGGTGTCTTTCCAATATCGGTCGCAGCGTGCCGATACTGGCTGCCTCCTATCAAGGACGCGCCAATGACCCATTCACGGACGTCATCATGGGGAGTATTAAAACGGCCAGCGTATTTCCGCTGCGGGCCAGTCGTGAAAAGATTCCCCCCTGTATTGACATCCCTTTTGAACTGGATGCAGCCTATCTCGCAACCTGCGACGCGTATCTGAATGCCTGCCGACAGGCAGGGGATGCACCGGCTCCCTTATTACCGCTGAATTAAGCCGCCGCACCTCCGCCTGTCAGACCCGTCACCACCCGTGCCTTGGCACAAATCTCATCGTATTCCTTTTCGGCGTCGCTGTCAGCGACGATCCCCGCACCGGCAGAATATTCAAAGCGGCCAGCTTCCCAAACGGCCGTGCGGATGGCAATATTAAAGCACCCCACCCCGCGTCGCAGCCAGCCGATGTTGCCGCAATAAATGCCCCGCGCATGATGCTCCAGTTCATCTATGATTTGCATGGCTCTGATTTTTGGCACCCCGGTGATCGAACCTCCCGGAAGCATGCCGCACAAAATGTCACCCCAGTTCAGATTACTTTCCCCGGTGATGCTGGCATAAGTTTGCCAGACTGCAGGGAGGCATTCAATCTGCCGTTCCGCAAGAAGTTTCACCGACCCGATTTGACATACACGGCCCAGATCGTTGCGCAGCAGGTCCGAAATCATGGCCAGTTCTGCCCGCTCCTTAGGACTCTGCAGCAGGTGTTCCATCGCCATCTGGTCCTGCTGTGCGTTGATCTCGTTGCGCGGGTAGGTACCTTTAATTGGCTTGGTCATAAGCTGGTTGTTGCACCTGGATAAAAACAACTCCGGTGAGGTAGAACATATGACGCGCCTGCCCCCGCTGATAAACGCCGAATACCGGCCTGGGCTGGCGGCGTACATCGCGGCCCAAAGCGCAAGCGGATCAGCCGTTTTTGCCTCCCAGCGGCGACTGATATTGATCTGGTAAATATCCCCGTCGGCAATGTATTGCTTTGCCCGACGCACGGCAGATGTGTACTCAAGGCGATCGGGCGATATAAGACCGCTGATGGTAAGGGGCGTGGGGTGTTCGGTCGCGGCTTGCGTCAGAGCAAATCTCATTTCATCAGTGCCTGAATGGCTGGCAGCCCCTCCCACGCCGGCAGTTACCAGCAGCCAGCGGTCTGAATCAATTAAAATATAATAATGTTGATAGCATTGAAAAATGGCCAGTGAGTCAGCTAATCGGTTCCCGGCTATCTCGATGCCTCTGCCCGCGTCATAACTGATGTGGCCGATCCAACCGACGCCATCGGGTAGCGGGGCGGTGTCCTGTGCTTGGCCGGCTGCACATGCGGCTTCCATCCGGTTGCACATATATTGCAGTCCTTGGCTGATAGTTCCTGCACAGAATTCCTCAACGGTTGTCCACGTGGCGGAGAAAATATCTGGTTTGATCTTACGCGTCAGTGCGCATTGGCCTCCGGTCATATGGATGGAAACTTCCGCCAAGGGGCGGGCGGCAATAATGAAATGCCCCGTCCAGCCGCGGCCAAGTATGGCCATACCACTGCCCGTTGAGTTCAAAAATCGGGCGAGTTGTTCCGGCGTCGTCGGTACCCGAAACGCCGTCGGCAGGCTGAAATAAATATCACCGTTGGTGGTCGATCCTGCATTTTCAATACCTGCATGTGATGGAATGACCATTCGTCCCCACAATTCAGACAAACCCGGCGGATGACGTTACACTAACGGCCGGTCGTAGCAGCGAACGCTACCCGTGCAGTCTCTCGGAGTGATATCCGGGAACTCGGCGGGTCTCAAGTGCGTGGTGCGCAGCGGCGGGCGGCGGCCCATAAAAAGATGGTGTATGTGAGGGTGGGTATAAGACGGGTTTTGCGTTTGACATCCGGCCCGCAGCGTCATCTCGCCACTGCGAATGGGCGACGACGGGTAGCGGCCTGTGAACGCGAGGAAAAGGAATGGCCGAAAAACCTACGGATTCAT
>JAKAYZ010000338.1 GCA_021816165.1 Planctomycetota bacterium
AGAGCGCCGCCGGTATCAGCAGAATTGCCGCCATTTCCAGCCAATTGGACAGGGGGGTGGGATTTTCGTAGGGATAGGCTGAATTCGCGCCAAAAAAACCGCCGCCGTTGGTTCCCAGTTGCTTGATCGCGATTTGTGACGCGGCTGGTCCCGTCGGTAATAATTGATGCCGCACGACCGTGCGTGTGTTAACCATCTTTCCGTTGGATCCGGTTGTCCGCATGGAGTAATGCTGCGGTTCAACAAGCCGCACTTTCTGATATGGATTAAGTGATTGAACAACGCCCTGCGATACAAGCAGCATGGCCAAAACGACGGATAGTGGAAGCAGGATATAAAGTATGCCGCGGGTCAGATCCGCCCAGAAATTGCCGAGGTTGTCGGTTTGTTTGCCGCGCAATCCGCGTATCAGCGCAACCAGAACTGCCATGCCGACGGCCGCCGATATAAAATTCTGAACGGTGAGCCCAAGCATCTGTGTAAGGTAGCTCAGCGTGGTTTCGCCGTTGTAGCTCTGCCAGTTTGTATTCGTGACAAAGCTTATGGCCGTATTAAACGCCAAGTCCGGTGAAACTCCGGACATGTGCTCCGGATTCAGTGGCAGATATCCCTGCAGGCATTGCAAACCGTAAAGGGCTATGCCCGAAAGCAGGCTCAGCAGCATTACAGCCGTCGCGTAGGCTTTCCAATTCATGGGATCGTCGGGCCGGATGCCCGCGGCACGGTAAATCAGTCGCTCCAGCCAGCCCAACGCCCGATGCAGAAAGGTTTTGCGCCCTTCGTAGACGGCGGCCATCCAGACGCCCAGCGGCCGGGCGCATAATATTATAGTGGCCAGATAGAGCCCAATTTGCAGCCAGGAATTGTCCGTCATTGGAACTTCTCCGGAAAGAGCATGGCGATTACCAGGTAAATAAGAATTACCGCGGTCAAAATAAGCCCGATCCAATCAAGCAGGTTCATAAATGTCTCCCCAGCAAGCTGCAAAACTGCATCAGTGCCCAGCTTGCCAGACCCAGCATGAGCAAACCTGTTAAGTATCCAAGCGCAACCATGTTCGGCACCTTTCCTTGGCAGCACGTCAAACCTGCCGCCATATGCGACGCCGATGACGGCCCATAAAAACAGTTTTATCCTCCGGCGCATCAGGATGCTGTAAAAAAATGGGTCGATCGTATCAAAATTGTGTCAAGAAAATAAAACTCGGATTTTTGCGAACGACCCATCGACTGGACCGACAAAAAGGGTTTGCTCCGAACGGGATTGCGGGGGCGATGGAATCAAAATCACGTCGTGAAGGAGGGCTCGCGGATTTTTGGTTCGCATATGCGACGTTTCCCGTCGCGACCGCTGTACCCATTTTTTTTAAATTATGGCGGCAATTTATCTTGACTTGGCCGCCGCGTTACACTAACTTATGGAAGTTGTCATATGGCGTGCGGTGCACACCAAAGTTTTCTATTTTTTTTTCGGCATTTTCCTTTCGTTCAGCAGGCCGAAATCTGGAAATAGAAATAAGCGGTGCCGCATGCAAAATTCCCGGCTGCGGCAGGTTAAGCGGATACGCAGTACCGGCAATGTGATGAACGATTCGGATACTATTTCCGGCTGAGTCGTATTTGCCGGATTTCCAGCCCTGTTCTTTTTGGAGAGCGTTATGAAACTCGGAACATTGTGTGCCTTGGCGGCTGCGGCGGGTGTTTTGTCCACCGCGGCGACGGGTTTTGCCAGTGTGGTGGTGAATATATCCACGGGTGCGGGCGCGTCAACGCAACTCACCTCCGCTGGAGGCGGCACGTTCGGCCCCGGGTCTCTTGGCGGATTCTCCTGGCAGCAGATCACCGTTCTGCAGGCCGTAGGCGCCAATGCCACGGAATTTTCCATGTCCGTCGCCGGGTTGACCAGCAATACCGCAACCGGCGGAAGTATTTCATTTGCCGGTGCGGACAGCAATTTTTCACTTCCGGCCGCGAGCAGTGCGGCCAATCTGCTGGCGGTTGGCGCCGTTAATTCGTTTGCCAATAACAGTGCGACGGTATCCATATCCGGAAATGCACAGGATAACTCACCGGCAGGAGCACAAACGGTAGCCAGCGTGCTTACCAATCAGTCCACTGGCACCAATATCATGTATGCGACTTCCAATTCCGGTTTCAGCGCATTATCGCCGGCACTGACGGGAAGCTTTTCACTGGGTGCCACATTAACGCTCGGCAACTTGGCAACGGGGCAAGTAATCAATGATGTAAACGGTTCGGCCGCGGTAAATGCCGCGGCAACCATTACCCCTGAACCGATGTCCCTGGGCATTATCGGCGTCGGGCTGTTGCCGCTGGTGCTTTTGCGGCGGCGGGCGCGAGCCTGATCTTCCCAAGCGTGGTGGAAGATTTGCTGATTAAGGCATGAAAATGCCATCATTCGGCCTGTTTATCCCAATCGGATATCGTGCGGGTATGGGTTGCGCTCCCGGTCGGCGTGCCGTTACGGTTCGTGCGTTGATTTTCAAATTCTTGACCAGTTATTATTGCCCTGTTAACATAGCTATTATGAGGGAATTCCCCGTCATTCGGCACATTAGGATGAGCCTTTGCGGGGGTTTTCCGCCGTTCAACTCTTTGAGTTGACTCGGCCTGCAAGGCTCTCACATGAGCCGGCGAGGATGTTCCGGGTTCCGTTATTTTGAACTTGGGTTTTGAACGTCCGCGCCGCCGCGGGCTGCTTTATGCCGATGTTGGGCCCCTCGGTTTTGGGTTCGCGCCGGCACGCCTTGGGTGCAGGGCGATATAGATTGACGAATGGTGAACCATTGATTCAAAAAAGGGCACAAACAACTGTTTTTTCCGGGGTCATTGGCGAATGGACGACCTGGAAAGATCGCATCCGTGTGATGCCGGGGCTATGCAAGCCCGGCATTTCGGGCGGGACCTGTCCGACGAATCCGGCCGTGCTACCGGCCGATTTGTCCGCGGCAACGGTCGCGGGCGCGGAGCGATTCAATGACTGAAAGGCGTTGCAGTTTTTGTGTGCGGTTTTAATCCTGGCCAAGCCCGGCCGTTCACCCGTTGGTCAATACTATTCGTTTAACCCTGCGTTGGCGGGCAGCTGCGTTGCCGATCTGATTCGGATTTGTTCAGGTCGGTAAAGCCGGTCAATTTTCCGTCGGCAACGTGCCGTGGAATTGTTTGACGACTTGGAATTTCGAACACTGCTGCTAAGCGAAATGTGGATGCGGATCAGCGGCGGAATCGGGAATCGGGGATTTATGTGGATGCAATTGCCGCTTGGAGCGGTTGACGCAAATTACTGGCGGGCTGCGGGTGGTGCTTTGGCCTTTCCCGCAGGACTGGACTATGTGTCCGTGGGTATCGGTGCGGCAGCCGGGCTGTTTGTCGGGCTGATCACAATGTTTCTTGCGGCCCGGGCAGCCGGGCGCGCCGCCCTGGCAAAAAATAATGCGGAATCGCAAAAAGTACTGTCCGACGCCAGGGAACAGGCTTCGGAACTGCTTAAAACAACCGAATTAACCGCACGCGCGGAGGCACTCAAAATTCGCGAACAAGCGGAGCGTGAAATTGAAACGCTGCGCGCCGAAATGCGGAACGTTGAACAACGCCTGTTAAAGCGCGAAGATATGCTGGACCGCAAGCTCGACACGCTCACCACCAAGGACAAGAATCTGGAATCACTCGAAAAATCACTGGCGGACCGCACGCGGAACCTGCAGGTCAAGGAACAGCAACTTGAACAGACGCTGACCCAGGAAAAGGAAACACTGCTCCGCCTCACCAATTTGTCCGTTGAAGATGCCCGCCAGCTGCTGCTGAAGCGCGTCGAAAACGAAGTTCGCCATGATATGGCCCTGATGGTTGAGCGGCTGGAAGATCAGGCGCGTGACGAAGCCAGATTGAAAGCCACCAACATCATGCTTCAGGCCATGCAGCGGTATGCCGCGGAAGTTACCAGTGAAGGGACGACAAAATCCGTGGCTATTCCCAGTGATGATATGAAGGGACGCATCATCGGG
>JAKAYZ010000339.1 GCA_021816165.1 Planctomycetota bacterium
CGCGCCGAGAAATACGATAAACAGAATACTTGATTCTGTCGTTGGAAACATCAAAATCGCCAGCGGTATCCAGGCTATAGCGGGTATGGGCCGGAAGATTTCAACAAACGGCAAAAATATATGCCTCATGATGCTGATACGGGCCAGAGAAAGACCGAGAACGCACCCAAGTAACGACGCAGCCGCAAATGCCAGCCAAACACGTTTCACGCTGACCAGCACATTGATGTAAAACGCCTTGGACGCCGCTGCGTGTGCAAGGTGCTTCGCCACGGCCTGGGCAGATGGCACGTTCGCAAAATCCAGCCCAAAGTTTATTTTGTGTACAGAGAGTGTATTCCATCCCCATAAAAATATAATAATAGAGAGAAGGCTTATGACGTATCCGATCAGTTTTCCGGCAAGCCAGCGTCTGATATGCAAATTGACCGCCTGCGGCGAAAGCGCGGGCTTGCGCCGTACCTTTCGATCAAAAGTGTCGGTATGACCGAGTATCGTTTCCAACTGACTGGTGTAATCGGTACGCATGGGATACTCCTTTGGACCAAGGAACGTTTTTCCAAGATGTTTACTCAGCCGGCGATAGCAATTTGGCGAATCCGCAAACCTTTCCGTGCTCGGATGCGGCTGCTTTCTTTGCCTCATTCAAAGTCATGTACGCGTATACGGCAGTGGGGCTTTCGACAAACCACGACGTACGGGCAAACATTTTAATTCCGGTATCGTGGTCGTATACGTAGGCAGCGCTCACCTTTTTTCCAGACTTTGTGGCCGCCAGATAACCTTCAATCATCTTCGGAACGCTGCTGAATTTTTTAATGCCAACGCCATTAACCCATATTTCCGACGGCCGTCCAATATTCCGCATGGGTGAGATCAAGCGTTTTTCCTGCTTCTCGTAGTTCAGGCCCAATTTTTTGTAGGCCGCTTTAAGATAGGCTGGATCGACCCAGGCAGCCATTTTCAAAGGTGGCGCGCCTGCGTATTTGGCGAGAATTGAATGATCGAATCTCAGCGTCTTGAGCCATTGCGGCTTGATCGTCGGATCGGGAATGAGGTATCCTCCATGACTGAAGTACAGGTAGAGTACTTGCCGGGGGATCATTGTCCATTTAGCCAGCATTCGCGATGCATGCAGCGGATTGTTTTTAATCCACTGATCGGCCGCGGTGACAGCCTCGCAATACGCCGTAACAATCGCCGGATATCGCTTCGCAAAGGCCCCCCGCACAACCGCTCCATGCAAATAGGGAATTTTTGTCTCCGAGCCGCAGAAAATCATCCGCCCCGTGCCATTAAACTCCATGTATTCACTCATGGGGCAAAAGTCGGCATGGGCGGCGATACGTCTTTCGGCGATGGCGGCTATTCCCACCATTGGGGCCTGATTAATGATGTTAAATCGTGAGAACGGAATGTGCCGATCCTTCGCCAGCAGGTAAAGCATCCCCCAAGCCGCACTGCCTATGGGCACCGATAGCTTTTTGCCCTCGAGTTGGGTGACAGATGTAATTTTTGAAGATGTCGGCACGACGATGCCGTTTCCTGCGCCGTCGAGGTTATATGCTGTCATGGTGACCAGCAGTGACTTTTCGGTTCCAGTGGCCTGAAACTTGGCACCGTTTACCACCAGCGGGTAATCACCCATGGTTCCGAAGTCCAACTTCCCGGCGATCATCATATTAGTCAGCGGAGCACCGGAATCGTAGTTACGCCACACGATACGATAGTGCACGCCGGCATAACGTCCCGTGGTGGGTAGGTATTTTCGCAGCAGGTGCAATCCCATGATGACATTGCCTGCCGGATAGGTATCGGTGCACATATCCTGATAACCAAGGCGGATAGTGATGGTGCGGGCCGCCAGATGCCCCGCGACAGCCACCAGCATAAGCCAGCAGCCAACCAATAAAAATGTAATATAGCGTGCATTCATGGTCTAATTCCTTAAAAACATGACCGGTTAGTAATCTTTCAACGGGCGTGGTGCGCCTTTTGCCTTTCAGGTGCCTGCCATGCGACGCCACCAACACCAAACGTCAGCATGTCGGGGTCGGGAGAGTGGATGGGACGCTGGCTTTCCGTGTGGAGCATCTCAAGGCATTGGCTCTTAAATTCATTGAATTTTCTCGACGTGATCATTTCCTTATTTCGCGGTCGGGGAAGATCAATATCGATGATGCCCTTCTTCATGGCCGGACGCGCCGTCAGCATGACCACCCGATCTGCCAGGAAAATCGCCTCCTCCACATCATGCGTTACGAATATGACAGTCGTACGAAGCTCCTGCCATAGCTGTAAAAGTAGTTCCTGCATCTTTACACGGGTAAGGGCATCGAGGGATCCGAATGGCTCATCCATAAGCAGCACGCCCGGATTGTTTGCCAGTGCTCTGGCGATTCCGACACGCTGCTGCATACCGCCCGATAGCTGCGACGGCAACGAGTCCTCAAAGCCGACGAGTCCGACCATCTCCAAGAGCCGCAGGCTCACCTTCCTGCGCTGTGAGGCTTTGACGCCCGCCATTCGCAGGCCAAATTCAATATTGCCCAAGACCGTTTTCCAAGGGAAAAGGGCATGCTGTTGAAAGACCATTCCCCGGTCCGCACCGGGCTTTCGGACTGGATCGCCATCTACCAGCACCTCCCCTTCGAACGGCTTCATAAATCCGGCGACCGCGCCGAGCAGGGTTGATTTACCACAGCCTGAGGGGCCGACCACACAAATGAATTCACCGGGGGATATATCAAGCGATAACCGGCTCAGGGCCAGCACACTCGATCCGCCGACATTAAACCGGAGTGACACATTACGTATACTCACGGCGCCTCTCTCCAGTTGCGGCTCGCTTAGTGCCATCATCTTTGACTCCAACAAACGTTATCCCTCTCAGTGCGTGTCCAGACGCACAGGCTTCTGCGCTCACCACCATCCCCTAACGCAAAAATGATGCCATAAGATGAAAACCAGCCCGATTGGTCGACGAAAACGTCCCGGCTAAGCTTGGGGGGCTCAGGCCGCTCAAGCACTGAATTCGCCTTGGATCATATATTGGAAGCAGGTTCTTCTTTTTTAAGATACTGCCCAGTGCGATTTGAATCGGGGCACCCGGACGTTGTCAATTGGCCTGCTTCGATGGGCCTGAATCATCTTTCGCAGGTGCGACTTTTTCATGGAGAGAGCCGATTTCCACCATCTCGGATCGCCCGGCTATGACCTAATCTTTTTGACTCAATACTTCGGTGATCCGCAACAACGTCCCAATATTCCCGGCGTGACATTGGCACCGTGATATCAGGGGTAGCAGTTGTACAGTCTTTCAGCACCTTGGACTCCCCACGCATGTTAAATGTCCATCCATAATCTATTGGCATGCCGCCATTTACATTATGTATGGAGATCGTTTTGGGTGGCTCATAACTCGTTACCGCCCGGCACCTGTGCTCAGTTTGGCCCTTCAGCACGTTCATTTGACCGGAATGCAACATCGGCTTGGCGTTAACCATCGCCAGAACCATTTCATATAACAGGTCTGCGCAAAGCGAAGAGAAGATGATTCTCAATTTGGCACAGCGATTGCGTTTATCCAGATATGCGTGTGAGCCGTGATGACCCAGTCTCCGGCAAGTATAAGGAGATGCAACAGCAGGTATGGGAAGCAGTTCAAAAGAGCCGGTGTTCATAGTTGGTGGCGAGAGATCCGGCACAACATTGCTGATGGCGATGATTGGTGCACACTCCCGCGTGTCAGTTCCGGAGGTCACTTGGTTTTACCCGCGGTTCAGACGTTATATCCACACCTATGGCCTGCTGTCGGAGGGTCGCAATTTTCATGTGTTGTTGGAAGAAATGCTTTTCGGTATCAAGCGTCCCTTTTTTGGTTTAGCGGTCAATCCTCGCACCGTTCTTGATGAGGTCATGACGTATGTTGAAGAAATATCCTTCAAGGGAGCATTCGCGGCAATTATGAACTGGCACCGAGGATATACCGGCAAGGATCGTTGGGGCGAA
>JAKAYZ010000340.1 GCA_021816165.1 Planctomycetota bacterium
GACCACACATGTTGGTTCTCCACCAGTTTGGTAAAACCTCAAGGACCGTCTCGGCGTGCGGTCCTGACGGCAGATTTAATCAGCGACAGCACAAACCCATTGGCCCGTCCAATAGTACCATCCTCGGCCTTCAGTGCGCGGGCCATACATTCATTGGCGGTGCGACCAGCTCCGTATTGGTTGGCCATCAAATGAAAAAGCTCCATGGCCTCCGGAGCCTTGCCCGACAGCAACAGCAGGTTGCCGCGAGCCAACAAGCTTTGGTAATCTGTAAATGGTTGCAGATCTCGCAACGTGCTCGCGAAAAAGCGGCCGTGCAGAGGAATAGCCTTGAGTACCGCGCATGGATGAGCTTGACCGCCCGGCGGCACGGGCACCGCTCCGGATAACCGCCACGGAGCAGCGCGGTCAGTGGCACCTGGCCGAGAGCCGCCGCGGCGAGCAAAGTGCGACGGGTATCGGCATGAATGGTTTGCCAACCAAGATGGAGGATTTGAGCGCCGCGCATGGAGTTCCGTTCGTATATGTTCAAAATTTACCATCGATAAATTTTGGAAGATTATGCCCTTACCCGGCTGGATAATCAATCGTGGATTGGCGCCGTGGCACGCTTATGCGGCTCAGCCGGCGAGCGGCATCGTTCGGGTGGCAACGTCCAGCTAGGGCGGCCCGGCGAGGTTGCCGCGGGCGCAGTTGCGCCGATTCACGGGCCGTCCGCGTTACCATAGCGCCGGTGTCCCGCATGCTTGCGGGGCGGCCGCGACAACAGGAGAAGTTTGATGAAGAAAATTATTTTTCATGTGGGTGGGCCGGCTTTCCATCCGGTGGGGCAACAAGCGAAACAGATCGCCAATTGGCTCTGCGGTCGGTTTGACTGCCAATGGCATGATGGCATTGATGCCTTTGACCATCTGGCCGATTGCGATTTGCTGGTGCTGATGGGCCTGCACTGGCGAGGGATGAGCGATGCGTGGGCCGGCGGTTTGACGTACCGGCCGATGCAGCCGAGTCATCAGAAAGCCTTGCGCGAATATGTGGCGTCTGG
Organism: Planctomycetota bacterium; assembly: GCA_021816165.1. Next base: position 1,046 of record JAKAYZ010000340.1, read on the forward strand.
GCGACCGCTGATTGTCCACCACGGGGCGATCGCCAGCTATGATGACTGGCCGGGTTTTGGCGGGCTGCTTGGTTTTTTGTGGGTGTGGGGTCTTACCACCCACTCGCCCATCGGCGATTATGCAATCAAAGTATTGCCGACGGGGCATCCGGTAATCCGCGGCATTGGCGATTACGCTGTGCATGATGAGTTGTACTACAACATTCAGGTGGCGGCGGAATTTCAGCCGACCATTCATGCGCACGTATCCTGGGACGGGGTCTTGCGTCCGATGGTCATGACCGCCGAGGGCGGCCGCGTGGCCGGAGCGGGCAAAGTAACATATCTGGCCAATGGCCACGATATGCAGGCATTGGAGTGTACGGCCTTGCGGCAATTGTGGACCAATGCGGTGGACTGGAGTCTCGGGGGTTGAAACGTCGGGGCGTGGCATCGGTGATGAAAGGAGTACAGAGGTGACTAACCAATATAAAGCGGCGGTGATTGGGGTTGGCGTGCCGGTCGGCGGCGGCGTAAAAGGCGGCGGGCATCAGATCGCCTATAGCCATGCCCGGGCCTATCAGGCAAATTCGCGGGTAAAACTGTGCTGCGCCGCGGATATCAATCCTGAAAATCTCCGAGCATTCCAAAAGACGTTCGGCGTGACCGAAGGCTTTGCCGATTACCGGCAGATGCTCCAGCAATGTCGCCCAGATGTGGTGAGTATATGCACGTACGTTGGCCTGCACCACCAGATGATTATGGACGCGGCCGAAGCCGGGGTTAAGGCGGTCCTCTGTGAAAAGCCGTTTGTGGCCACACCGGTGCAACTCGCCCAGGTCCAACGGGTGGCGCGGGAAAGCGGCATGAAGATTGTGGTGGCCCATCTGCGCCGCCATCTGCCGGTGTTCCAGCGGGCGAGAGAATTATACCTGTCAGGCGCAATTGGCGATCCGATGATGTGCGTGGCCGGCATTGCCGGATGGGATCTTTCTGAATGGGGTTCGCACTGGCTGGATATGTTTCGCTTTTTTCATGACGATCGGCCGGTGCGTTGGGTTTTCGGCCAGGCCCGTGTGCGCAATTTTCGCGGTTACGGTCATGCCATGGAAGAGCATGCAGTAGCCTATTTTGAATTTGAGGGTGGCGGCAAGGGTCTTTTGGACGGCGGCATAGCCATGAACGGCCCTTGGACCATGACGCTGGTGGGCACGCAGGGAACCATTCGCATCGAGCGAGAAGATTCGCTGGTCATGGATACCGCTGCAGGCCGAAAAATCGAACACCAGCCAAGCGACTATAACCAACTTTGGCAGCACATGGTGGAGGATTTGCTGACCTGGCTGGAAGGCGGACCGGAACCGATTACCGGGCTAAGCAGCATGGCTAAATCGGCGGAATTGAATCTGGCCGCCTATATCAGCGCGTTGCGCGGGGACCGGGTGGATTTGCCTTTAACCGGGGCCGATGCGCAGATCGCAGAATGGCCGGTGGAAATGCTGGCTCGCCGAAGCTCGGTTGCTTCATAAGACAGTTTTCATATTACAAACAGGAGTTACTCATGGGGAAAGTCAGTTTGGGAATCAACTTGGAATTTGTCCGTCATGATGACAAGTCCTTTGAATGGGGAGTGGAGAAGGCGGCGGCACTGGGCTATGAATATGTGGAGCCAATGGTCCATTGGGGCCGGGAACTCCTGAGTGAAGCGGGCTATTTTCACAGCGTTTCGATGCTGGATGATCCGTACCGCGTGAAGCGGGCGTGCGCCAAGACGGGGGTCAAACTGTCCGGGCTATCCGCGCACAGTCCGCTGGTGCGCCCGGAAATTGGGGTGGAATATCTCAAGCAGGCGGTGCGGTTTGCCGGTGAATGCGGCGCGCCCGTGGTGAATACCGATGAAGGCCCCAAGGCCGCCTGGACCACCGAACAAGAAGATTTTGTGCTGATGAAATACACCCTGCATGAAGTGGCTGCCGTGGCCGAACCGCGAAATATCCGCATCGGCCTGGAACCTCACCAGCAATACACCAAACATCCCGACGGGCTGGACCGAATATGGGGTCTGGTCCAGTCACCGGCCATTGGGATTAATTTTGACACCGGCAACAGTTATCTCTGCGGACACGATCCGTACAGTTGGCTCGAGCGTGTGCGAGACCGCCTCGTGCATCTGCACGCCAAGGATATTTCCAGCGGCCAATCCAGCGCCCAGCGCGGCAAAGTGACGGGCACGCCGGTGGGCTGTGCGTGCGGTGCAGGGGTGATCGACTGGGCCAGGATCATTCAGATTTGCCGCGGCTGCCCACAGGACATTGTGCTAAGCGTGGAATGTGGCACCGTACCGCAGGCGGAGGCAAGCATAAAGCATTTGCAGTCCTTGTTGAAAGTTTGAAGGAAAGGACAGCCATGAAATCCAAAGCTTTAAAAGTCGGTTTGATCGGTTGCGGCGGCATTTCCGGTGCCCATCTGCCGGTGCATCAGCAGCACAGGGAGAATTTTCGTTACACTGCGGTATGCGATGTGGTGCCAGCCAGCGCCAGTAAACGTGCTGAGGAACTGGGCGGAGTGCCTGTTTATACCGATGTACACCGCATGTTGACCGAAGCGGATATTGAAGCGGTAGATATCTGCACGATCCACGATCAACATGCCACGCTGGGCATGGCCGCTCTGGAGGCGGGCAAACACGTATTGTTGGAAAAGCCGATGGCTTGTTCACTAGCGGAATGCCGTGGCCTGATCGCAGCTGCCGATCACGCCAAACGCATATTGATGGTAGCACAGATGCAGCGTTATGAACCGAGCTACCGCGGTCTTAAGAAAATAATTGGTGACGGCGAACTCGGTCCCGTCCGCGCCATACGCATGGATGCCATGCAGAATGGGGTGGAGGCTCTACGTGGCAACTCCTGGCTGCTGGATGGGCGGCGTGCTGGCGGAGGAATCGTGATCAGCGTGCTGGTACATAAAATCGATCTGGCCC
>JAKAYZ010000341.1 GCA_021816165.1 Planctomycetota bacterium
GCGATGGCTCGCCGGGGCGTCTCCTTGGCGATTTGCTGGCTGAGGAACTCACAGTGCTTGCGAGCCACGGTGCAATACCGGCGTTGGACCGGGTCGGCGCGGTTCTCGTTGGTGACCGGTACGCCCAGCCGGAAATGGATAAGCGCGGCGGTACGGGCGAGGTGCGAAGCGTGTGGAAAGGATTTGCCGACTGCTGCCGGTGGCTGGTCGGCGTGGCCGCACACCAAAGGGGCGCGGGCCGCCGGACGGACACCACAACCAATCGATACTGGAGCGGCAACGCTCACGCCCCACCGGAGAATTCAACGAGCCACATTCTTTCTATCGCCGCCCATGGGGCAATTTCACTTTGCCCACCCACAGCACTGCCAGCATCATGATGATCCCGGCCCACAACAGCCACGGAACCAGGTTCAGTTTTTTCCATTTCAATCGCGGCTGCCACTTCGCGCCAGCTGCCCCAGACTGCTGGAAACCCGCAACATTCATCCAGCGCACTTTTTTCCAGGGACAGCGATACACGGGCGCAGTCGCCGGGAAATACGGCCCAGCCAATGCCGGTCCATTGACTCGGCCAATAAACATCCGTCGCCCCGCCCGATGCTCCGTAACAGTCGCGGCCACGGCCTCCCGTCCGGCAAGTTGGACCGTTGCCTGATATTCGCCAGGCCCAATTTGTCTTAGTGGAATCTGCCTGGTTGCCGCTGGTGAAGATGCCACCAACCGGATGGATAAATCAGCGCCGTTAATAAAACCATGCGCATTTCGGGCCAGCACCTGTACCCGCCAGGTCTGGCCCATTCGACGTTGGCTTAGCACAAAGTTGGGATTTCCCGGCGGCGGCACAATGCTCCGGAGAATCCGCTGGAGAAAAAGCGGATAGGCCGCCGATTTTTCCGAAAACGCCAGCGCTGCCACATGCCCCAGCCCGAACCGCCAAACCGCCGCCAGCGGATGATTCCCCTGATTGGACCGGGCCAGCAATTTGGCCTCTGCTTTTTGATACACCTCAATCCAGGCCCGGGTTATCCCACTCAGCGGCCCTCCAACCTCGTGCCAGGATAAGGCCCTGGTTTGGGCTTGCCCGGCAATTTCTTTTCTCAGAGCCTTGTGTAAAATGGCTGGCCAGCGACGAAATTGATCCGTGGAAAACCGCAAAGCCCCGGTGGCCACCGCCACGTGGGTCAGCAGCGAATCCTGGGTAACCGGGGCCACGACAACCAGCTTGATGTGCCGCGCGAGAATTAGTCGCTTCCATGCCGGCACGTTCATTTTTGGAATGCGCCCGTCGGTAAGCACAATTAAAATATTTCCGGGCCGCAGCACTTTTCTTAATGCCGGCAAAGCGGAATCCGGGTTGGTTGAGCCCGTCGGTACGATGTTAGAAAAATGTGAAACAATTTTTCCCCGCACCGAGCCCACCGTCCCGCCCAGCAACAGCCTGGTCTGGCCGTTGAATGCAAACATCTTCACCCGGTCCGTCTTATGCAACACCTCCACGGCATTGACTACGGCGTGGGTCGCAACGTTAAATTCTGTCTGGCCGGCCGTACCTGGAACATGATCGATCATGGATCCGCTGTCATCAATCAGGAATATCACGCGGACCGGCTTGCGGTCGGGGGGAACCGAGGCCAGCGGTGACAAACTTTCCAGCGTGAACTTGGCATGACCGCCAACCGCCGGTGGCCGCCGCGCCGCATACCCCCCCGGCCCGAACGCGCAGCAGGAACCGGCTATCAACAGCCCACCTCCGGTATGGCGGACAAAATCGGCAAGGATTGTTCCGACTCGCGGCGGCAACATGGCCTGCGGGATGTTACTTAGCACCACCATCTGATAACGGCGCAATTGTTCTGCCGTAGTTGGAAATGTACCCGGGCCTATCACCCGCATATTCCACGGACCCATTTTTTGCCGCCAGGATCGCGGATGCCGCGTCACGATTAACACCGACTGGGCATGCGGCGGCTCTACCAGAATGGCCGCCTGATTATCCTCCGGCCACGGGTCGGCACGGACCAATTTCACGCGGTAGTCCAATATCTGATGGTCATCCGGCGGGCGGTCTTCGATGCGCACCTTGCGCACGCCGGCCCGGGTAAACGCCAGTAGCTGATCTGCAATACGTGTACCGTTGCGGTAGGCTCGCAGCATCACCCGGGACACACCCGTGGATCGAACCGTGCCCACCAGGTTCACGCTCGTCGGACTGCGTAAAGCCCGCAGGTTGGTTATTCCGACGTCCACCGCCGTGGGTCGCACCAGTGTCAGCGCCACCGCAAACGGCAGACTTGTCAGCTTCACTCTCGGCCAAGGTGCCAACCCTGCGGTGAATATCCAACGGGGTACGTGCGATAACCCCGGCCGGTTCCAGGCCAAGGCCCGGGAAAATACCACATGAGACAGCGACCGCACCGCCCAGGCCTTTGGCCAGGCACTGGGATTATCCAGCGGCACGTCGCGCAGCAGCACCTGACATTGCGTGCCAAAGCCAACCGCGGTGACCCTCATGGCGGCCGGCAGGCGCTGCGCCAGAAACCGCTGCAGCCAATGTGGATTTTGCCAGGGGGCGGTACGTGCTCCCGCGGACAGATCCAGCAGGGCTACTATATGATCGGTCGGTGAAGCAACGCGTAAAAATGGCTCCGCCGCCGCAGTCACCCATAACATCGCCACCAGCGCCGGCCAAACGAGGCACCGGAGTTTCCATCGCCACGTCAGCTGACGACTGCTCAGGAGCAAAACCGACAGCAGCAGTGCCACGGCCACGGCCATGATAAGCCGCCAGGGATGAAGCCAGATCAGGTCCATAGACCGTATTCTATCGCGATCCGCCGAAGCCCGCATAATCCGCCAAAGCCCCCATGGATCAGGCTCCGACCTTCCACAACACACCGCAACAGCCCCAACCAGCCCGGCACTGCTTGCAACATGTTTTTGTAGGGTGCGCCCAAACTTAAATAGCATTCGTTTTCTTGAGATCCACTGTTAAGGCATGGACGCCGAAATTCCGATGTCCCGTAGGCCAAACGCTGTTCGGGAGAGCGGCCAATCGGGACTCACCTGCTCACCTCTCACCTTTCTCGGCGAAGCCGTCGCCTGATTGACGATCATTGGATTCCTTTTAACAGATAGCCTGTCCCTATTACTTTTGTGGTTGGTGCCGCAAGCCCGATCTGCTGCATCGAAGCCATCACGGCCGGAGGTTGCCAAAGCTCAAGCGACAAAATCCGCCTCTTTCAACGGTGGCGCTGCTGACGACCTATTCCCCGGCTTTCCGCAAACAGCCTTGGATGGCCTGCCTGATTAAGGACGGGGAAAAATGGCCGGTGATCTGGGAGGCCAAGGCAGCGCCGCTGTATCTCAAAGATCAGGACGGCCTTCCCGTACGGGCGCACCTGTTGATCGTGGCCCGTAATGTCCAAAATTCCGACGAAGTGAAGTACTTCATCTCCGACGCCCCCGTGGACACGCCGCTGACTACGCTGCTGGCGGTGGCCTTCGCCCGCTGGCATGTCGAACGCTGTTTTCAGGACCAGAAGACCAAGTTAGGCATGGACCATTTTGAAGTGCGAAACTACACCTCCCTGCTGCGCCACCTCACGCTGACGGCCGTGAGTTTTCTGTTCCTGGCCAAGACCCATGAGGCCTGAAAAAATGCCGGAATTGACGCTCTGCCAGGTCCGCACGGCCGCCAACGCCTACCTGAGCACTCGCGATCTGCCACGGGCTTCACGCCGCAAGCGGCTTGAAAAGGTCGCCACCATCATCACGCAGCCGCAACCACGCCATGCCAAAGCCCGTCGATCACATCGCAAGAGAACTTGCAGACGGCTACGGCTAATCGGCATCAATCTCCGTACCATCAGACGCTGTAGACTTGAGTAAAAGATCGTTGTAGTACTCATCAGGTCGCCGTTTCACTTCTCGGGATTTCCCATTTCCGGGAGAATTCGCGGTTACGCTTCTGCCAATACCGCTCCTCCCGGTCCGGCGACATGCG
>JAKAYZ010000342.1 GCA_021816165.1 Planctomycetota bacterium
CTTCGTAAGTTCCACCGTGTTTTGCGTATGGGTACTGACAAGTAATTCAGAGGCTTTCAGCACCGTCCCGTCGTGCGGTCCATCATGAACCGTCACCTTACCGAGCAGAAATATCTGGGCATGAAAAGTGGAAACACCGGTGGCACTTGACGGGCGCAGCCAAATTGATGCTTGCCGCGCTTCAAGCACCCGGTAGCCGACATGGATATTCACCCCCCCACTGGCTACAAGATGGATGGTGCCATTGCGCGACCGCCAGGTGGATACCTTTGGCGCACCGAGAGTGATAGGAAGATTAACCGCCGCTGAAGGATGCAATACGGGATAAACCGTCGGCCTGACCGATGCAAAGGCCGGCGGGATTGTGGCGGCCGCGACGCTGCTGGCGATGAGCAGTGAAGCCATTGTTTGCCATTTATGTCTTATTTTTCCAGCCTGCATTTATCGCCCAAATCAAGCCAAACCAAACGTGTGAGAGTTTAGCTTGATTTGGTGAGTTTAGCGAGTGTGCGGGGCGGTTCGCCACGCGGGGTATCGTGCATGAGAGAGCCCCCGCGATTGCCTGGACAGGCATCTAAAGCACTACTTCCCGGGTTGCGTCTTCATGGATATGCCAGCAAGTCGTGCGGTTATTTTTGCGTTTTTTGGTCTGATATAGTGCCTCATCGGCCCGACGGAAGACGGCGTCCGGCGTCTCGCAGCCGCCCATGTACTTGGAGAGACCAAAACTGCCGGATACATATATCTCGGTACCGCCGGGCAATCGACACGGAAGTTGCCAGATGCTGCTGAGGCGTTCCAGCAAAGCCACACAATCAACCTCTCTAAGAAGGTCTTCGACAACAATTATAAATTCATCGCCACCGAGCCGGGCAACAAAATCCGATTGGCGAACCGATTCGACCAGTCGATGGGCGATTTGTGCAAGGATTTCATCGCCGGCGGCGTGACCAAATGTGTCGTTAATCACCTTGAAATCGTCGATGTCCAGCATGATGACATTTACCGTGCCGCCGGTACGCTGGACTCTTGCCAGCGACTTGTCAAAGTGCACATCAAGGCCTGCACGGTTATACAACGATGTTAACGGATCGTGCAGTGCCAGCCACGCCTGCTGAGCCAATTCAACATCCAAATGCCGTTTGACGTCAATCTGATCGAGGGCGCGATGCAGCAATTCCGTGATCCGCCCCACCAGCGAAATCACTTCCGTGTCAAATAAATCGACCTGCCGGGCAACGATTACCAAGTGGGCGTAGGGACGGTGGCCGCGCTTTATCGTCGCGGCGGCGGCCGACTTCCAATCCATACGATCGACCGCCTGTGCGGTGGCGGATTCACACCCGCTCTGCAAAAGATTATTAATAGCGCAAGCACCATTTTTATAACGTTGAAAGATAAAATCGATGAGTTTTTTTGTCGCCTCGGCAGTGTGTACATCGCGTGCATCATTCTGAAATGCCTGGGCAAGAGGTGATAGACGGCTGCGGTCATCACTGGCCGGGACAATGAAGGCGGCATCAAATAGGCCCCCATCGGCAAGCTTGCGACAGGTTTCTGCGAAGAGCGTCTCCTCATTGGAGGCGCTTAATACGATTTCACCCTGTGTCATGAGGGAGCGGTACAGCGAATTGAGTCTCTCCAATCGGGCCCGAAGGTCAAAAGCATCCAGCGCCCGACCGAGAAGCTGGGCGCTGGAGGTCAGCAGGGCAACGGTATCCTGATCGAAAACATCCCGATCTCCGGCCGTTACGCTCATCACACCCCAAAGCATCCCTGATCGCTGGATAGGAAATGCCGCCCATGCCTTGATGCCAAGCTTTCGAGCGGCCTGATGAAATCCGCGGCTTCGGATATCGTGCAGATAATCATTACTGAATAGCACCTTGCCGGTCCGCAACACCTCGCGCGACAAGGTGCCTGGCTCGTTGCCGTCGAGTGCGGAATAGAATTGATCGATTAATTCCTGGCTGTGTTTGCCGCTGGCATAGTGATAACGGATGATACGATCATCGTCCGGCCATGCCAGACCCACCAGATCAAAAAGCCCGGTTTTTACCAACTGCCGACAGGTGCCATCCATAAGTTCGGCCGCGTTGGAAGCTTCAAAGTGAATTTTCTCCTCTTCGATCAATGCCTGATAAATAAGATTCAGTTTTTGCAATGCCCGATGGCGGCGTTTGGATTCACTGATTAAAGATTGCCGTTCAAGCGCAAAACCCATGGTGGCGACAAGATGTTCGATCAACGGACGCTTTTCGAGCGTATTAAAAAAGCCTTTTGTACGACTGTAGAGAGACAGGATGTAAAATGCACCATCGCGTATGGGGATGGCCGCCGACGCCTGCCAGCCGGCACGCAATACAACCTGCCGTGCCAGCTCGGGCTGTTGGAGGGACCATGGTTCATTTAAAAAATCATCCGCTATTACCATTTTGCCCGAGCGCCATGCCCGCCCGGCGGGCCCCACACCGGATGTGTCATTATTGACGGATATTTTCACACCCGCGAGATATTCCTTCACCCCCCCGCCGATCATGGCATCGTAATGAAAGTGACCATCGGCATCCGGTGCGCCGAACCATGCGCCGTCAACGCCCACCTCCGCGACGAGAAAAGAGAGCGCCCGTTCAAGCAGTTCGGCAGTGGAAGCGGCGCCGATAAACAAGCGATCAAGCTGTAAAATTTTGATCATCGGCATGTCATCAGCGCCTCTGCGGCCGGTCGCGGTCCACATGTACTGGAACCGACGACAAGTCTGACCTGGGGACAGGTGCGGACAGACAGTGAGAGGAGTTGCGACCGCGCATCAATACTGGTGAAACCATGTTGGCAGTCACAACTTCGGGCGGCGGCACCCGGCCAATAAAATCTGTCAAATATCGGAGTAGGTAGTAGTTAGCCAATGTCGCACCCCGCCTGTATAACCAACCCACCGTGGACGAATATCAACCGCCGCCGAAGGAAGTTATCGGTTACCAATTGGGGCGCTCATAAAATAAACTACACACAATGAAACGCGCGGAGGGCGTTTCATACGGCGGAATCAGCAGATAAATGTAATGTCCGATAACAATATCGGTTCGGTATATTGGCTTTGAGGGTGACGAGCTACTTTGCCCCCGGAAACATCTGCTGCATGGTTTCGTTGCCGCCCGTGGGTGAAGGATTGCCCGATGCCGATCCGCCGGGGGCCGGCATGGAGGTGGTTTGCACTGGCTGGGAAGCGCTGACCGCACCGTTTGGCGTCAAACCCGGTTTGAGGAAAAGATAGTAGAGGTGCCCGCGCGAGAACTCATAGCCCGCTTGAGTCTGGGCTTCGGGGCCAACGCCCATGTATATGTCTGCCCGGCCGGCGGCGCGTATGGCCCCACCGGTGTCCTGATCGAGCAGAAAGCCACTGTATGGGCTTATGTGTCCTTGGGTATCGGGCATCTGCGCGGTGACAAAGGTCATGGCTGCGCGGGGAAAGATACTTTGGTATGGGGGGGCCGTAATCGTTTTATCCGTCGCCAGTGTGCGGTGCGCCGTTACCTTCACGCCCAATGATCCCAACGGCCAGTGTGCGGGATTATACACCTTAAGAAATGCCATAAAATGGTTTTTTAATATATCGGCTTCAACGCGATGCGGATGAGTCTGAAAGTAGGACTCAATTGCAGAAAGCGACAATTGACGACGACTTATGAGTTTCTGCTTTACCAGCATCATGCCCAGCCCGGTGTAGGTTCTCCCGTTGTCGCCGGCATAGCCAATCGTCATTACCTGTCCATTGGTAAGAATTACCTTCGCCGATCCCTGAATTTCCGCGACATAGGCGTCAAGAGGATTGGCAAACCAGACCAGTTCGCGCCCGGCCAGCAGGTGCCCTTGGACAATCTGCCGCCGCGTGGGAAAAGGGGCGTAGCTGCCATCCGGCATTTTCTCGCCGAGTATCTGACCGGTAATGGGATTGACTGCCAGATTCAGGGGCTTTTTATATACCGGATAGCGGTATTGGGC
>JAKAYZ010000343.1 GCA_021816165.1 Planctomycetota bacterium
TAATTCTGGCGCACCATCAAAAGCCGCTTATGTAACTCGGCGTGGCGGACCATCGCCAGAGCAGTAGGCATATCCTCTGCAATTGGTTTTTCCACCAGCACATGCGCACCGGCGGACAAAGCCTTTACCGCCAGCGGATGATGTGTTGCCGGTGGAGTTACCACTAATACGGCATCGGCCTTGACTTTGGCCAAAGCCCGGTCCAATGAAGTAAAGCAAAGACTGGCCGGCATAGGTACTTTCTGGCGGGCGGCGGCCATATTTTCAGCGTTGGGATCCACCAACGCCGCATGTTCAAATTGTGCGTTGCGATGCACCACACTTAGCCAGCCCGCTCCAAACCCTCCAACACCGCACTGAATAATTCGCATTGCTTTCATTTGGATGACTCCTGTCTTCTCGACCTGAAATCCGTCTTTTCGCCTGCACCAGCTATTGCAGTCGAACTCCAGTGTAGTAGCGAGTCCTGGCAGTATCAATGGATTACCACGAAGGGCCGCCAACCAACACGCGCATTGATCGGTGTTGGCATCCGTCGCAACTGCTGCTACCATTTTCGCTGGCGATGGTTGGTTTCACTAAATAAAATAAGGATTCATTTATGTCACATCAGGATATTCGCATTGGCACGCTGGCTCCCATGAATAAGGGTGCCGCGTATTTAAGGGAGATTTTGCCACACGGCTTTGAAAGCTTCTCCGTAACCTGCTGGCAGCAGATAGGTGCCGTGGATGTGGAGCGCACCGCCAAGGAAATGCTGGAAGCCATCGGTGATCGGGCCGTGATCAGCTCGGTTGGTGTTTTTGGTAATCCCCTGCAGGATGAAGCCGTCGCCCGCGATTTTGGCCGCCTCATCGATTCCGCCCATCTGTTCAAGTGTGATATCGTAACCGGTTTCACCGGTGCCATGGAAGGCAAACCGCTGCCGGAATCCCTCAATCAATTCAAAAAAGTGTGGGGAGAACTGGCTCGGCGGGCGGAAGCCAAGGGGGTCCGGATCGCTTTTGAAAATTGTGATATGGGCGGCTGGTGGCACGATGTACGCTGGAATATCGCCCATTCACCCACCGCATGGGATATGATGTTTGACGCCGTGCCTTCCCCGGCCATTGGCCTTGAATGGGAACCCTGTCATCAGATGGTTTCGCTTATTAACCCCCTGCCACAGCTTCGCAAATGGGTGAAAAAGGTATTCCACGTTCATGGTAAAGATGCAACAGTAGCCTGGGATGTGATACGTACCAGCGGCATTCGTGGCGGCCAGCCCTATGTGTGGCACCGCACGCCCGGCTTTGGCGACACCAACTGGACGGATGTTATTTCCATTCTGCGCATGGGCGGGTTCAAGGGTAGCATTGATATTGAAGGCTGGCATGATCCGGTCTACCGCGAAAATCTGGAAATGACTGGTCAGGTACATGGGCTTCATTATCTCAAGAATTGTCGGGGCGGGCCATTTGTCAGTAACCCGAAGTGAGGAAATCGGCTCCAACACCGAAGGACCAGCACGCTAAAAAAGACTCGTTGAACCTCTTTGCACAGGAACGCCACCACATGTCCCGGACCACAGTACAGGCTATCGTCGGAATCGCTGTTTTTGCGCTGCTTGCCTTCAGTCCGTTCGGCCTGGCACCGATGGCCTCAGCCGGCACCGGACCTGGCCTTGAGCTGCTGCCCTGGCCGGAAAACGCCGCTGCGGTCTTCACGCAAACCGCAACCGTTTTCGGTGATACCCATACCAAAGGCAATAATGATCATTTTCAGATGACCAGCGTCGATTTGGATGGACGCTACCGCTTGAGTAACGCCGCGCAGACAACTCCGCTCACGCTCAGCGCACTGGCCCTGGGTTACCAAGTTCAATACTTCAACATCAACACTACCGCCTTGACCATTCCCCAACATCTCATTGATGTTTCCGTCGCGGCTGGTGAGGTGCTTTATGATTCCGCACGCTGGCGAATTTCGTTTGTCGGCGGGGCGGAATATTCGGGATCCAGCGTTGGTGGCGACCCAAACGCATACTATGGACGCGCCGATTTACTTGGCCAATACCGTATAGATAAAAATCGCAAACTTATTGTGGGCCTCGATTATTATGGCAACCGACTTTTTCTCCCGGATGTTCCTCTGCCGATTATCGCGTACAACTGGCGCATCAATCGTCAATTGGAAATTTTTGCCGGTTTGCCCTATGTCGGCCTGGAATGGAAGCCCCAGCCGCGTCTGAAGATGCGAGTTTTTTATGAGATTCCCTATTCCGGCAGCGCTATCTTAAAATATCGTCTTTTCGACCATTTCAAACTTATGGCCGACTACGCCGACGATGAAAATGCCTTTCACGTCAGCGGCACGCCCAATACCCAGCGTCTGTTTTTCTCTCAGCAGCGCATTGAGGCCGGCCTAAGCTGGCGCCCCAAGCGGGCTATCCGCCTGGAGTTTGCGGGCGGATACGCATTTGGACAGGAATTTCAGAGCGGCTTCGATGTTCGCAAATTAAATACTCTTTCTGAGATCGCACCCGAGCCTTACGTCCGCATCGACATCGCCTTTGGGTTCTAGCGCTCTGTTCCAGCCACCATTGTAGGGTGAAACAGAACATGAACCGCTCACGTTGCGTGCGATGCAACAGTCTGTCGGTTACCATACCGGCCATGATTGTTGCGGGTATTGATGAAGCTGGGTACGGCCCGCTGCTTGGCCCCTTGGTTATTTCGGCGGCCGCCTTTCGTGTGCCCGCGACCCCGGATATGTTGGCGGCTGACAGCCAAAAGTCCGCCGTCCAGCTCGAAGCTGGAGATATCTGGGGGGCGTTACAGGCTGCCATTACGGCCAGGCCACCCGTGCGGTCTGGCAAACTGATTGTAGCGGATTCCAAGGCCGTTCATGCCTTGGCTGATGGGCCAGCCCTGCTGGAGCGAACCACGCTGGCTTTTACCCACCTCCTCGGTGGAATTTCATCTTCCGGGGCGAATGTTCTCCCGTCCGCCACCACCCTCCAACAACTGCTGCTTTCACTTGGCCAGCCACCGGCACCGGTTTTTCAACAACCTTGGTATCAGCCTGATGGCCCATTGCCGCGGTTCGGGTCTGGTGCCATCGGACCTGCCGCCAATTTTCTCGCTCGTACGCTCTACACCGCCGATATTGCCGTCGTGGCCCTGCGCACCCGGGTTATTACCGAGCATGAATTCAATCGGCTGGTGGCCGTTACCAACAACAAAGCCGCGGTATTAATCGGAGCAACCTTTGCCCATTTGTCCCATTTGTACAACCAATTCGCCGCGGAAAACCTGCTGGTCATCATCGATAAACAAGGAGGGCGCGACCACTACCTGGATCTACTCTTGGAAACTTTCCCTGAAGAACAGATAAAAGTTCTTGCGGAGTCAAAGCAATCGAGCAGCTACGTCATAACCGGCGGCCATCGGCAGGCCACAATTTATTTTTTGCCGAAAGCGGAATCGGCCAGCTTTGCAACCGCCCTGGCCAGTATGATCTGCAAATACCTGCGAGAAGTTCTAATGAATGATTTTAATCACTGGTTTCAACTGCTCATCCCCTCACTGGCTGCTACCGCCGGTTATTACCAGGATGGACAACGCTGGTTGCGGGATGTCAGCGGACACTTACCGCGAATCGGTCTGGAACCGGCACAGTTCCTGCGCATACGTTGAGGCCCAGTTATGGCGTGGCCAGCGTGGCATTCAAATCAGATCCTGATTCGGAACTGGGACCGGAATCTTGTGTCGCCTGCGTTGTGGCCGGGGCCTTGGGAGGGCTGATGGCGGCCTGCTGCGAAAGTAAATCCGCCCACTGGGCCGCAAGCTTGCTTGAATCCCTCTGGGCCAGTAGTGCCAGTGCGTGGGCAATGGTGGTACCGGGACCAGTGGTGCGAGCCAACTCGGCTTTAAGCATCATCCTGCGGTAACACATCATCCGAATCAGTGGATGAGAACTGGATTGCAGAGATAAAATCGCCTTTTGTAATTTTGTCG
>JAKAYZ010000344.1 GCA_021816165.1 Planctomycetota bacterium
CTGCAACAGCTGCATCGGCAAAGTTTGTGGGGGTACCGTGATTTTCTTGATGAATTAAGCGCCGGATCGGGCCTGCGGGCGCCCTATCTGCGACAGGGCAAGCTGGAATTATACACCAGTCAGCGCGCGGTGGATCAGGCCCGGCTGCAGGTGCAGGCCGCATGTCGGCAATGGCCGACGGCGAACGCCGCCGGCGATGCCGGCACGCCGGTGATGGAAATGCTGCCGCCGGCCGCGGTCGCGGCATTGGAGCCGCAGGTGGCCGCCGGCGCCGCGGAAGGCCAGTTATGCCGCTGGTCCGCGCAGGTGGATGTGGACGTGCTGCTGCGGGCGCTGCGTGAAGCCTGTATCCGCAGCGGCGTTCGCATGTCCGAATATAGCCCGGTCAGTCGGCTGGAATCCGAAGGGTCCACAATCCGCGGGCTGATCAGCGGAAACAATTGCAAAAAAGCCGGCAAATATCTGCTCTGCACGGGGGTCTGGACGCATCTGCTGGGCGAACCCGCCGCCGCGGCCGCCATTGTGCCGGTAAAAGGCCAGGCCCTGCTGCTGCGGACAAAATCGCCGCTGCTGCACCATATCGTCAAACGCGACCGCATTTTTCTGGTGCCCTGGCCCGACGGGCGCATTCTGGTGGGATCCACCACGGAACCGGAGGCCGGTTTTGACCAGCGCAATACGCCGGACGGCGTGAATTTTCTGCGGCAGGGCGCCGCCGGAATATGCCCGGCATTGGCCGAAGCAAAAGTGGAAAACATATGGGCGGGTTTGCGGCCCTCCGGTCCGAAACATCGGCCGATCATGGGAAAATTTCCATCCTATGACAATCTGTATATTTGCGCGGGCCATTTCAAAATCGGCATCGGCTTTGCCCCCATGGCCGCCGGCCTTATGACGGACCTGATCCTGACCGGCCAATGCACTCCGGATATCCGGGAATTCGCGCCGGCCGGATCAACGAATTAACGCCCGCCCGGTTTTATCCGCCCGGGCGCGATTTTTGGAATGCGGCCGGCAGGCGGCGTTCAACGCGCCTGTGCCTGCCGATTGCCGGCGCCGGTCCGCTGCGTGGCCGTCCCGGCCGGGCTGAAGCGGTAGCGGTACAGCGTTTTCTTTTCACCGGGTAAGGCGGGATCGGGAATAACGGCCTCGGTTTTAAGCAGTGGAAAAAGACGGCGCGCATAATCCGTATCTTCACCGCAGTTGATGGATTTAAAGCCGATCCTCCGGGCCAAATCCCGCCGCACCGGACACAAATGATTCGGCGTGCGGAAATATCGATTGCCAAGCTGATAGTAGCGCTGGTGGGCAATGGAATAATCAAACGGCCCGGCGAATACGCCGTCCACTTCCAGCCGGCCGGCAAATACCACGCAGTCCGCCTGCGGCTGTGCGGCAACGGCCGCAAGAATGTCGGCGACATAGCCCGGCATGACCAGGTCATCATCGTCAATAAAACAGATGAATTGTCCGCGCGCCATGGAAAGCAGGCGGCTGCGTTTTTCGCCCACGGGTAATTCACCGGCGTCACGGTCGACATGAATTTCCACCCGCCATGGATTTTCCATGGCAAAAATCTGCGCATGCAGAACCGCCAGGAGTTCCCGCAGTGAATCCCGCCGCCTTTCCAGCGATGCGATCAGAATGCTCAGTACGGGAGTTTGCACATCAAAACCGGCCGCCCGGCGGAGTGCGAACATCATTTCATCTTCCCGCCAGCACCGCTGATTATGATGGAACAGCGCATCCGGATTGCGGCCGATGTGGTCATGGCTGATCACCAGCCGGGAATCCGCGACATATTTTCCCGCGGCCTTTACGACGGCGGTGAATTCGTTGTCGCAGAAAAACGACCGGTAGGCCGGATGATACACATAGCCGAAGCGGCGGAATAAATTCCAGCCCATGACGCTGAGGGTTATCAGGGAATGACCGGGGCGATAGCCGTCGGCAAAATGCAGGGCGCCGTCCATGGCCGGAAAAGCCTGAGCCATCCGCTGCGCGAAAATGTCGTCCCAGCCGTGCATTCGCGGCTGCATGTCATCGCTGGCCAGCACCAGCATATCCGGCGGGCCGTCGCCGAATCCAAAATCCCCATCCGGCGGCAGATCCGCGTTGCAGGCCTCCACCTTGGTTCTCCCGGCCGGCCCCACGGCAAATGTCACATCCGGCATCCGCGCCAGCATGCCCATCACCCAGGGCGCGGTCATGGCTGAATCATCCTGATCAATACTTATCAGGAAGCGCACGCAATGGCGGCCGGAAAGGGTTTTTCGCCAGCGCATGAATGTGGATAAAAAAAGGAAAGGCCGACTGCGCGTCGGCCATTTGACCAGAATATTCATGCCACTTTTCCTTGAATTGCGGTTCGGTTGCGTTGATCGCCGGCGCCGGAGCGACCCGCCGGTTTAATCCGGCGCGCCGGCCTGAAGTTGAAGCGTGGAGCCGGCGGTTGATCCGGCCCATACCTGCAACTGTGCGACACCTTCCATATCCACCAGCAGCTGGAAATTCGTTCCCGCCGGGACCGGAAAACTGTAGCCCAGCGTTTCAGGCTGCTGGCTGGTGGCGGTGGAAAAATCGGTGCCGCTTTTCCACGTGACCATCACGCCGCCCAGCACACTGGCCCGCGTGATGTAAAAGGTATCCAGGCGTCCGGTGTTTCCCACGCTGAAGGTCAGCAGCAGTTTCCCGCGCCGCGATGGATACTGCAGATCAAAACAGACCTGCGGCACATTGCCCGCCGGAATATTTTGTGCGGCGGGCGTGAAGGTGAGAAAATCCGCCGCACCGTCAAAACTCAATTCTGTCGCCGTCATGATGAGGTCCTGTCTAAAATAGCGATATCCGGCACACAACTTCTTCCGCGGGCGGCGTCAGCCGGTCGCAAAGGTGCCGGTGCTTAACGCGGTTGTGCCGCTGGTGGAAAACACGCCCGTGGATGAACCCGTGCTGCCGCCGCCGAACGCCTCGGAAATGAGGGCGTCCACCGTGCGATAACCCCAGTAGTCGTAGCCCTGGCGAATCAAATGCGCATCGCTTTGGTAGTCGTAATATCCCTTGGACTGCAGCAACATCGCCGAAGATTCAAATCCGCCCGGAGTCGCCTGGCTCCCGCGGATTACCGCGAGATTGGAAAATGAATCGGCGAGGCTCATGGCGGCGAGTTCATAGGCCACGAGCTGCTGGTAGCTCTGGCCCTCCCAGATCAAATTGTCCGAAAGGCGTGAGAGCGCCGGATGGTACGGGCCGATGATGAAGAAAAGATTCGAGAGCGAATAGCCGGCCGCGGCCCATGCCTCCTGCACGGCGAAGATGATCGCGGTCAGATTGTCGGCAAATCCCGCCGGTGTGTTGGATGGCTGGGGAATCGGCCCGACCGAGTTGGTCGTATCATTAAAATCATTGCCGCCGTGAATAATCTGGAAGCAGACCATGGGCGCAGCGCCGTTCTGGAGCCGCACAAGCTGCCGCAGAAACTCCGTCTTGGCGGTTGCGGTGGTATTCTGCCACGCCAGCGCCGCATTACGCGCATCCTGTCCGCCCTGGTACAGGTTCGTGGTATAGGCGATTCCCGTCAGCACGCCCGGCGCCTGCACCCGCTGGTAGGACAGCAGAACAGGCCCCTTCACGCCGTAGGCCAACGTGTTTCCACCGGCAAAATTGCACGGCGAACAGGTGATGGTGCCGTAGGCGCCGTTGGAATTCCGTGCCGCCGCGGGAATGATAAGATTTCCATCCTGCATGCCGTAGGCCGCGCCGTTGCTGCTTACCTTGGTTGTGGCGTATTGCGTGTTCTGCGCCGCGGTCTGGTACGCGGTCGGGTTCCAGTAACCGCCGCCGGTAAAAATCCCTTGCGTCCATTCCCAGGATAATTCCTGTGTTAGGTCCATGGGGCAGGCATGAATGATTTTACCGTTGTTGGTGATGTTGCCCGCAGCCAAAGGCAACTGGCAGCCCTGCAGCGTGTTGGCGCAGATAATGCTTGTCTGCT
>JAKAYZ010000345.1 GCA_021816165.1 Planctomycetota bacterium
CGGTGGAAGATCGGCACTGCGCCCGATAAACGACGGCACCATTTGCGCAATGTTATAGGCACAATCGCCGATGCGTTCCAGATCACTGTTGATCTTCACGATGGCAAAGACCGTGCGCAAGTCCGTAGGCGTCGGCTGATGCAATGCCAGAAGATCAATGGCCGCCCGCTCAATTTTTACCTCTTCGGCATCAATCTGGGCTTCATTATCAAGCACTGCATTGGCTACTTCAGGCCGACAGCTCAGCACCGCCTGCGCCGCTTGTTCAACGGCGCCCTGCACCAGCGCGGCCATGTCCACACAACGGTTGTGCAGTTGCTCCAGCTTTTCTACAAATCTTATTGACACATTGATTTCCTGGCACGTTCAATACCTGCAGGAGTATACCATCAAGTGCATGCTCCATCCACAGGGCCTGTTTTCCGCTGAATGTCGCGCTTCCGGCAATGTCTGCAATCTTGGTCGGGGGCAAAGGAAACGTGAATGTTCACCCGCCCGGCGGTTGATTGTGCCGGCGTTTCATGGTTCGGGAGTGCCGCTGTTCATGTTGACCATCAAGAAAGCCGACATAGTTCCGGGCATCTCCGGCTCGGCGCGGCCGTAGTGCCGGGGAGGAGGCCTTGAAGCGTAGCACATACATTCTTAACGCTGTCACATTGCTTAAGCGCGGGCAGGAATGCCTGGGTCACCGTGAGCTTTGGCACAGGCAGTCCTGTCTGCGTTTGTAGTTAAGTTCGTCCAGGCAGCCTTGGCACCGGGAGATGTTGCCTGCCAATCCCGGCGGCAGGCCATCCCACCCGGTGTTCAGGGTTTTGCCGAATCGCATGATTTCGCCGCGGGCCGGTTTGCAGTATTGTTATAAGGGCTGCGAGGCGGCCCCGGTGCAGTTCACCGGCATGGCGGGAGCCCGTATATTAGCCAGGAGTTCACCATGACCGTCAAACCCTCTGTTCAACCGTTGGTGGGCATTATCATGGGCAGCAAGAGCGATTTTTCCACCATGCGGCATGCCGCGGAGATTTTGCAGGAACTCGGCGTTGCATTTGAAATAAAGGTTGTATCGGCCCATCGCACTCCGCTGAAAATGGTGCGATATGGACAAGAGGCCCACGACCGCGGCATTCGGGTGATTATTGCCGGCGCCGGCGGCGCCGCACATTTGCCGGGCATGGTGGCGGCGGTTACCACCGTGCCGGTTCTGGGGGTCCCCGTTCAAAGCAAAGCCCTGCGGGGAATGGATTCGCTGCTGTCCATTGTTCAAATGCCGGGCGGCGTGCCGGTGGGAACGATGGCTATCGGCAAGACTGGTGCGACCAATGCCGGACTTCTGGCGGCGGCAATCCTGGCCGGTACGGATCCGGCAATTCACCAGCGCTACCTTGCCTGGCGAGATCGCAATACCGCGAAGACTGAACAGGACACCGTTGAACTTTAATCATCACCGATGACCGACCGCTTTTAATCACCGGTCCCCCGCCGGTCCGGCATCTGATCAAGGAAAATATCTGACATGAACGACAAGCCATCGGACATTATTCCGCCCGGTGCGACCCTGGCCATTCTGGGCGGAGGGCAGCTTGGATCCATGCTGTGCGAGGCAGCCAAACGCATGGGCTACCGAACGCTGGCGGTATCCGCCCACGAGGCGAACCCGATCGCACGATGGGCCGATCACCATCTGGTTGCGGATCCGTCCGATCCGGCCACGGCCGCCCGACTGGCACATCAGGCACAGGTAATTACCGTTGAAGCGGAGAGCATTGATCCGGATGCCTTGCAGGCCGCGGAGGCCGCCGGCGCCCGTGTGGCCCCGGCAGCCCGGGTGCAGAGCATCGTGCGCGACCGTCGGCTGGAAAAGACTTTCCTTGCGGGTTTGGCTTTGCCTGATGGTCAGCGGGCCACAGGTGATTTTCGAATTGCCGAAAATTCGCAACAGATGCATCGTGCCGCCGAAGAACTGTTTGCCGCCGGCGCAAGCCGGATTGTGTGCAAAACGGCGCGCGGGGGTTACGACGGAAAGGGCCAACGCTGGATTCATGACCCGCAGCATGCAGGCTCCGTATTTGAATCGCTGGGCGGCGTTCCGCTGGTGCTGGAAGCCGCGGTCGATTTCATAGCCGAAGCGTCGGTTATTGTAGCCCGCAGCGCCGATGGCCGCATGACGCATTTCCCCGTATTTGCCAACGAGCATCGGCGGGGCATTCTGCATCAAACGGTTATGCCCGGTGAGTTTTCACAGGCCACCAGCGCACAAGCGATCGGCATTGCCCGATTGGTGGCCGAGAAATTGGACGTCGTTGGGCTGATTGCGGTGGAACAGTTTGTACTGCCGGATGGGCGTGTTCTGGTAAACGAACTCGCCGCCCGCCCGCACAATTCGGGCCATGTAACGTTGCGGGCGGCCGGCCGCAGCCAGTTTGAAATGCATATTGCGGCGATTTGCGGCCTGCCATTGCCGCCAGTGGAAGTATTGCGACCGGGGGTAATGACCAATTTGCTTGGGGATTTATGGGCCAAGGGAGAACCGGATTTTCCGGCGGTTCTGGCGGACGGGCACGCGAGCATACATTTGTATGGCAAGTCACCGCGCCCGGGCCGAAAAATGGGCCACATGATTCATACCGGCGCAACGGTGGAAGAGGCACGAAACGCCGCCGACAAGGCGTTTGATCGGCTTGGCGGACAATAATCCGCATGCAGTAACCGGCGATCGTCATAACTTCATATCGCGTGAAAAATATTGGTTCCTCGGTTTATCTGTTCCACCAAACTCCGATACTCAGGACCGCCTGAGCACCGCCTGGACCGAATCCGCGATCTCGTCGGCGCCTGACACAATGCCCCTATTGCCAGCAGCCAAATGACGGCAAATCACCACGCCCCGGTCGATAAACGGACTACATGGTTCAAATTTTACGGAGGCAGAGCGAGGCATTGGCGATAACCAAGGCTTCAATTGAACATCCGGCTGGAACGCTATAATGGCGGGCTGCCGGGAAGGCGGCAACCAATCCGACAGCGAGCACCGTGCCGGAAACCGAGTCGGTGCCGGACGCGACCACGATAACCTCCGCACAGTCTTCTACGGAAGAGCGTCCGAGCACGGACCCGAACGACGAACTGCGACGCCTCCTTGCGGAAGGCGATGAGGACAGCGGCGGCGGAGCGGGGCGTAAGAAGCGACGCGGCAATTTCATCGGCGAAGATTGAGGACCGGTGACCGGCCGTCTATTGCACCGTTACGGGGAACTGCATCGGGCGAGCCACGGATGGCCTCTCGCGCGCGCGGCGAGCCGACTCAGGCACCGCCTGACACCGCTCTGACGGCACCCTGCGTCTTCCCTGCATGTGCATTGACACCGCGCCTCACCCCGGGGAATGGGGCATGACTGACACCACGTTGACACCTTCACCGCCTTGGCATCGGCGATCGCGTCTGTGGCCGCACGAAGCGGAGATCCGCCGGCTGCGGGCGGAGGGCTTCCCCCGTGCCCCCGGTGCTCGATGCGAATGACCCGGAAGCGCGCCGAGAGGGCCGGCACCTGGGGATCCCACATCCGGGCGGCCGTGCCCAGGGAGTTGAGCATTACCAGGACGGGCGCCTCGGCGGGGCCGTCAATGCGATAGGTGTTGGACATCATCTCTCCTTATCGTAGATCTGTGCCATGGTCACCGCCCGGGCCGGCGCCGCTTGAGCCGCGTCGCGGCCCACGACGGCCGGTATCGTCCAGGAGGCGCCCGGCGACCATGATGCGCTCGCCGAGGGGTTCGCCTCGATTCGGCTGGGCCGTGAGGTGGGTGACCTGCCCTTGCATGCGTTCGGCCCGGAATAGCGGGCCAAACCCGTCGGCCAGGGGCTCTTGCATGACAAGAGAGGCACCCCGGGCCGTTGGGTGCCGGTTGAGGCACATCCGGGCCTGTCGTAGCTCTGCTCGATGCGCACGGCTTCCTCCGGGGTCCGCGACGCACTCG
>JAKAYZ010000346.1 GCA_021816165.1 Planctomycetota bacterium
ATCTCAACGTGCATGGTGCCCTCCCACGGCAATGCCGAACACCAGCGACGGCGCCGGCCGCAGTTTGGTCTCCGGCAGTCCCGGTTCAAGGAATGGGGCGGTGCTCAACACCGCCCAATATGTTTGCTGTGGCAGAGCCTTTGGCATGGTATTCGCCAGGGTGGCGATCTCCGTGGGCCATTGGCCGGTCGAAAAAATAGCCCGCAGAGAGAAAGCCGCACCACCAGGCTCAACCTGCCTGGACCGGTGCAACGTCGCGGTGGCACCCGCCGCGATCGGGCCGCCGCGAAAGAGTTGGCCGGTCGCGTCGGCATACCACAGCTTGCTGATTGCTGCGCCCAGTTGATTGTGCGCGATAACCAAACCGGAGGCACTGCGGCTGAACCCGACCTTGGCCGATGACGAGGCGGCCTTGCGCAGCGCAAAATCGGCCGGTTCCCGCGCTGCCACCCAACCGGACGCTAAGTATTGGCCATGCGTCCAATTAACCGCACGTGGCGAAGACAAGCTGCTCCACTGGCCATTCTGTTGTTCGTCCATTAGGTTTACGTCTGGACCAACCCCGTTGAAATCAGCGGCAACCTCGGGCGTCAACTCCGTTTGCCGATCAAATCTCAGGCCGCCCGGCGTCAAGGGGCAATAGTAGCCGATCCATCCAAGGGTGGTGGCCTGATGGCGAGTCTGGTCGAGAATGGTGAATGTGGTGGCCCGGCGCAGCCCGGACCAGCCTTGTGTGGAAACGGTATAGAAAAAGACCCCGGCCGCAAAAAGTAGCGCCGCCGCCGGGATGGTAATCCACAGCCACATGCGCTTGCCCATCGCCGCCAGAACCAGCAAATTGACCGGTCCCACGATCACAGCAAACAGGGCCAAAATTCCCAGGAGTCTGCGCCGCGGTATTTTGATATCGCGGCTCACGGCAAACGTGTTGTTGGCATTGGTCACGCTCTGCACGGCCAAAGCCCCAGCGGATTTGGTGCATGCGGATACCAATACATTCCACAGCCCCACATGCCATCGACTGGCGCTGTGCTCGGGCAGCTCCCAGCAAACCCCAAAGCCGATGGTATAAGCTTTTCCCGTAACCGCGTCGAACGGGGCATTTTTCCAATGCCGCCACGTCGCCGGTATGTCGGCAGGCCGGCCGTCAAGCAGCAGCAGGATGCCGCCACATCGCGTATAGGCCCAGATAGCCCGGCGAACTGCCGGCCGCATTGCCTGAAAATCTCTCCGGTCCACCACGATCGCGGCCAAGGACGAATACGCCAGCCAATTTCCGCTCCACTGCGCCATGGGTAAGTTGCTCAGTGCCACCGACATCGGGCACGCGCACAGCTGATTAGACCCTGGTCCGCTGATAATGGTCCGTGCCGACCCATTGGCCAGCACGACCATGCGAGCATACAGCTTGCGGCTCACATTTGGGCTTAGCAATATCACCGAGCGCATGCGCTGGCGAATCCGGGCAAGATTCAGGGCACCACGATAGGAGCCGTTGATGTCCACAGCCAATCCGCGGCCGCCAAAACGCAGGGCCGGCTGCAGCAACGTCACTTGTTGACTGGTATGCCCCCGCAGATCGTAGGTCATTTTAACTTCACCCAGGTAAGGGCCTGATGATGGTATGTGGTGCGCCGGCATCCGCAGGGTGATGCGGCGCGGCGTGGTGCCGGTGTTAATCAGGAGAAAACGGTAGGCCCGGTAGCCATACGGCCCAGCCACGGGACAAAGTCGCGGCAGCGGATCAACCGTTACTTGGCCAAATTGCGCCGCACGCACGGAGGTTGCCAGAAAGCATATTGCAATCAAAGCTATAAAATTGCGAACCGGCATGGCGGCCTCACGATAAATCTCGCACCCAATTCTACCTTCGCATAATGAAACCTCCCAGCGTAAGGAATTGGGCCAAAGCCGGTCGCCGGATGTTTACGAACGAAACATGGTGTCCACGCGGGAGATTGGCGCGTATAATGCATTGTTCTGGTATCGGCCGCAGCCGCTGCCGAAGCCATGATGGATATGCCCGTTTTGGAGAAATTAATGCCGATCGCCCATGCTGCCGCTATCCTTTTCGCCATCCTTCCTACTCGTGGATACTTTCGCCCCAGTCACGCCGTAGATGTCCGATTTGTCACCGGCAGTTCGGTTCTGGATCAAAAGGCCGTACAAGCGGGATTTCGCACGGCGAACCTGCTGGGTAAGTTTACCTCTCCCCCGGCCCACGCGGTGATTCGGGCCAACGGCAAGCCCGCATTTAACGTTTATACTATAAACGGCAAGCGTTTGATCGCCCGACCGGTGGGCGCAGCCATATCTCAACGGAACGTGGTGGATATCAGCCGTTTTTTCCCCCAGGTAAAAAAGACCGGTACGTATGTTATCACCTGGCAAACCGCCAATCCTGTGGTGTTGGAAACCTTGAATAATCCAGGATTTTCTCCGGCCGCTTTCAAACATATCCCGGCCCAACAATGGTCCAGCCTGCCCGCCCATCAAAGAATGCTCATACGCATGGAGTTTCAGCCCTGTGTGTACCATCTGGTACCCCTGCAATATGCCCAGATCAAAACCTCCCAAGGAACCATCCGTTTGAAATTCTGGTACAGCGTGGCACCACATACCGTGGCCAATTTTATCCGCTTGGCGCAGGAGCAATTTTATAACGGGTCCAATTTTCACCGCATTATCAAAGGTTTTATGATTCAAGGTGGCGATTCGCTTAGCAATATTCCCGGCCGGGCAGGTACCGGCGGACCTGGTTATACCATTGTGCAGGAATTTAATTCCCGTCCGATGAATCGTGGTGTTATCGCCATGGCCCGGGCACAATCGGTGGATTCCGCCGGCTCGCAGTTTTTTATCATGCAAGACAATACTCCCTCTTTAGATGGCCACTACACTGGTTTCGGGCGCGTCATCAAGGGCTTACGCGTGGTGGATAAAATTGCCGATACCCCCGTGCGTGGGTCTAATGGTACCGTGGTCGGACCCAAGCCGGAGATCATTTCAATACGTATTCTTCCGGCCACCGCCGCCCTGTATGGCATGGCCGGACAACAATAAACGGTGCAGCTCTGTCTATGCAGTTGGAACAGGCTTTTTTTGATGTTGTGGTTGTGGGAGGCGGACACGCCGGAGCCGAAGCCGCATGGGCTGCATCCCGGATTCTGGGAGATCGGGGCAAGGTGGCAATGATCACCATGGACCCGCAAGCTATCGGACGCATGAGTTGTAACCCTGCCATCGGCGGCCTGGCCAAAGGGCAGATGGTGCGGGAGATTGACGCCCTGGGCGGGCTGATGGCTCAGGCCATTGACTTTGCCGGCATTCAATTCCGCATTCTTAACCGATCCAAAGGTCCGGCGGTCCAGTCGCCGCGGGCTCAGGCGGACAAATACCGCTACGAGACTGCGGTCCAGCAATTACTCCGGGAAAACTGCCCCAACTTGACCATTCTTGCGGCCACCGTGGACGATATTCTCACCGGGGAGGAATCGTCCGCCGCACCCGTGGCCACCGAAAACGGCGGCCATGCACCGCGCCGTCGCATTACGGGCGTGCGGCTGGGCACCGGCCAAATTCTTGCTTGCAACTGTGCTATTTTAACGACCGGCACGTTTCTGCGAGGACTCATGCATACGGGACCGCGGCAAACCCAGGGTGGCCGCATCGGCGAACAGGCCGCCACCGGCTTATCTCTTTGCCTGGAAAGGCTGGGCTTCGAATTGGCCCGATTGAAGACCGGCACGCCCCCGCGTCTGGCCAGCGAAACCATTAATTTTGCCGGCCTCGATATTCAGGCCGGCGATGAAATACCCGCACCTTTCAGCTACCTGAGCGGTTTGCCCGACGGACTTCTGGCTGCAACATTTCCCGTTTTGCCCCAGGCCGTCTGCCACATCACGTATACCAATGCCAGGACCCACGATCTGATTCGAGCCAATCTGCACCGGGCACCGATGTACAG
>JAKAYZ010000347.1 GCA_021816165.1 Planctomycetota bacterium
GCATGCGCACGGCAGATTGTGTGCCTATTTTGATAGCAAATGAGCAGGGGAATCTGGCAGCGGTGGTGCACGCAGGGTGGCGTGGATTGGTGGCCGGGGTAATTGGTCACTGTGTGGCGGAATTAAACGCCCTTGGGCGAGACAGAAATTTCTTGGGCGCGATAGGCCCGTGCATTGGAGTCGGTCATTATGAGGTTGGTCCCGAGGTGGCGGCCGCGTTTGAGGCGGCAGGGTTGCGAGCGGCCGTGACTGATGGCCCGAAGCCTCACGTCAATTTACAGTTAGCCGCCCACATCGAGCTGGTACATAGTGGGCTGACAAACATCGATTCAGCCCATCTGTGCACTTTCGATCAAACGGAGTGGTTTTATTCGCATCGACGCGATCATGGTGTGACAGGCCGCATGCTTTCAGTGATCGGCCTGCCAGCGTGAGGCGCGTATCCACGGGATGGCGGCAGCGCAACGCGCCGGCCGCCACGCCCCCGTGGGGAACGATTTAAGCGCCCAGCGAGTCGAACGTCACCAATTGAAATTGCGCCAGGAGGCGGCGTGCCTCAAGCCGGGCCTGTTTTCGGTGATGAAAGCTTCCCTTGTTGAAGCCAATTTTGTGGGAACGAACTTTGGAACCGGAAGTACGTCGGTGTGCCATAAAGGCCTCCCTGTCGTAAGGGCCCAAGAGCCTGTACCTGCCCGTTGTGGCGGCCGATGGAGACATCGGCAGGATCACCACGCCGAGCTTTCAAAGAACCGGAAGACGCAAACATCATGCCAAACGCCTTCAAACCGTGGCTATTGCCGGAAGATTCAACGAATCGATGCATCCCGCCTCCAGGCGATGGAACGCCAAGCCCGCGAGCATCGCAGCGTTGTCGGTGCAGAAAGCCATGGCCGGCATTGCCACCGGCACGGCAAATTCTTCCGCCACCTGCCTTACGACCTGCCGCAGCGAGTGGTTCGCCGAAACCCCCCCACCGACCAGAATGGACCTGAATCCGTAGCGTTGCATGGCTCGGCGCAGTTTTACCCCAATGGGGGCAATGGCGGCACGTTGAAAGGCCGCAGCCACATCGGCAAGGTCCTGCGAAGGGCGGGTGTTAATACTTTGCGCCTCCCCTTTCCGGCCTTGAAGGTGATAGCGCACCGCCGTCTTGAGACCACTGTAGGAAAAATCGAGTGATTCGGGATCCAGCAGACTTATGGGAAAATCAATGGAGTTGGCGTCACCTTGGCGGGCCAATTGTTCAAGTGCGGCCCCGCCGGGATATCCCAACCCAAGTATGGCGGCTGTTTTATCAAACGCCTCACCGATCGCATCGTCGATGGTGGCACCCATGCGGCGGATGTCGACAAAGCTGTGCAGATGAAACAGGCTGGTATGGCCGCCGGACACCACCAATCCCAAGGCCGGAAATTCCGGCATGGAGGTCGAACCACCCGGTTTGCTGGACAGAAAGCCGCCGTATAAATGGGCATGCACATGATTGATGCCGATGAGTGGCCGATGGAGGGCGAAAGCCAGCGTTTTGGCGGCCGCCACTCCGACAATAAGACATCCGACAAGCCCGGGACAATGGGCGACGGCAATTGCGTCCAGGTCGGCAAAAGCGCAGCGGGCCTGCTCCAGGGCGCTATCGATGAGGCGGTTAAGCCACTCCATGTGGGCGCGCGAGGCAATTTCCGGCACCACGCCTCCATATTTCTGATGCAATTGAACTTGTGAACTGACGACATTGGATTTAACCAGCCAGCCATCGGCGACGACGGCGGCGGCGGTCTCGTCGCAGGTGGTTTCAATGGCAAGGATATTCGTCATGCGTTACCCACCGGTAATGGCCTGGGCGTAATTACTGACCGGCCCGTTTGCGGCCGGCGGAAACCCGCGACGAGACGGTTGGGGCCGGAACCGACCCGGCACCGGCGAGATGGCCGATCTGCAAAAGTGCCAGAGCTTTGGCCAACTGCACATCAACAAAGTGTCGCGGCGGCAATTTAATACCCAGACGCGCCATGGCTGCGGTACGGGCCTTATTGCCCGCGGGCAGAATAAGTGTGGATTCTTTCATATGAAGAAAGATGGCAGTCTGCATTTTTTTGGTCACGGGCACCAGTCCGCCGGGGGACGGTTCAATCCCCCATGTTTTTGAATGGCGGTGCCGGGATATATTTTTTCCATTGGGTAAATAATAGAGAGCGGTGGTTAGCTTGATGGCGGACCGACCGCCGGGCAGTGGAAACATATTCTGCATGCACCCTTTGCCGAATGACTGGGTGCCGACAACCTGGGCGCGGTGGTGGCATTGCAGGGCACCGGTGAGCAGTTCGGCGGCGCTGGCGGTTTGCCCGTTGATCATGACGACCACGGGAAAATAGGGGTAGGTGTGGCGGCCATGAGACACTTCGCGCCAATCGGTCTGCGGCTGGCGACCATGGGCGGAGACAATCAGGCCGGACTTAATAAAGCGCCGGGCCACCGCCACGCCACTGGCGACGAGTCCGCCGGGGTTGAAACGCAAATCCAGCACCAGACCGTGGAGGCCGCCCGGGGAATGAATCAGCGGCAGGAGCGCGGCATCAAGTTCCTGGGGTGTATTTTTTTCAAAGGCGGTGATGTGCACGTAGGCGATGCGCCGGACTGGATTGATGAGGTAGTCCCAACGGCCATTGGGGTAGCGTTTGAAGCCCTGCACGCTTTGTCGCGTTAGAAGCGTGCGACGGGCAGTTACGTGTAATCGTCGATGGGATGATGGCGGCTGGAGGGTGAGAGTTAAGAACGTGCCCACCGTGCCATTCATCGCATGAAGTACTCGCGAAAATTTCCAGCCCGCGATTTTTTGCCCGTTGATCGAGAGAATTTTATCTCCGGTACGAATACCATCTTTATATGCCGGTGATTGGGCCAGCGGGCGCAATACCACAACGCCTGACTTGGAGTTATCAACGGCGATAAAGCCGATGCCGGCAAATTGCCCCTGCACCTGTTCGTTAAAATCTGACCATTGGCGATGTGGAAAATAGACGCTGTAGGGATCGAGTCGGCTCAGCATGCCACGAATAGCCCCGGTCATGAGCTTTTGATTGGCGACGTGGCGATAAAAATTCTGCCTGATAAGGGCATGGGTAAATGTAACATCCTGCATGAATTGGTAGGCACCGGCATCCTGCGGTGAGGATTTTGATTGCCACCAATGCCCCCTGCCGATGGCGATTCCCAGTGCCAACGCGGCAATTACCGATGCCGTTACTGCGACCTTAGAGCCTGTTCGGAAACTCCGCCGGGAGCACCCTGGGGCGGCAAACGGCCGCCTGCGGCGTCCTCGATCCTCAACATATTCCGGAATATGCTTCAAATCTGCGTCCTTGCATCCATCCATTTCCCACCCCAATCCACCCGCATCGGACTTTTCAAACAGGCTCTTGGAATATACGGCACGCACCTTCTTTTTCATTGTAAACCTCGAAGCAATTGTGGAAGTTGAGTGACAAATGCCGATCGTGGCAAAACGATGTCAGCCCCCTGATCCGCCGCCTGCTGCGCCAGTTCGCGCTGCACATGGGACAGGAACGCGACAACTTGAGGGGGTGTTGGCAGCGCTTTGGCAAGTGTGATGATCGCCAAGGGATCGGTCGCTGTCATATTCAAGTCCACGATGAGAAGTTGCGGCGGTGATTGCTGCCATTGGGAACATTCGGCCGGCGAGCGTACCCAATTAACCTGCAGATTCAGAGCGCGGGCTTCAGCGGCGATGCGCGATGAGAAAATTAAATCGGAAACCGCCGCGTGCACTGTGGCCATGTCACCTCCAAAAACCGCCTGTATGATAGCCGCTCCTGCCGATCGAGGCATCCTCTCCGAAGCAATCGGGCAGGCTGCCAGTTGAGGCTTTTTTAGCTTCAGACGCGCGGGCATGCAGAAACCGCCGATATTTGTTATGCTCACGGCCGAGAGTCTTATCCGGAGAGATC
>JAKAYZ010000348.1 GCA_021816165.1 Planctomycetota bacterium
TTGGAGCTGGAAGCCCAAACCCTGGGCAAGGCGGTCAAATATTTTCTCAATGAAGAACTCGTCGTGGTGGAAGACAAAGTCGTTTTCAAGCCTGGCGTCAGCTCATTTCACAAAGTCAACGATGCGGCAGGTTCGAGAAATTAGTTCACCAACGTCAGTCGTCCGGCTTGTTGCAAACCTCCGCATCGCATAAAAGTGCGACTTTTTCCGGCGGTTGCAAATCCCGCCGGGTAACTTGTATGACACTGTCCCGCCGGCAATGCTGGCCGGCCCGTGCAAGGTGCGGCCGGATTCTCTGATTATTTGCTTGCGGACTTCGTGCTGCCTTTGGTCGCTGCCGAACTTGGCGCCGCGCGGGTTATAATCCCGTAGCGGTGCGGTGGATATCGCAGCGATTCAATCCAGGCTATGACCCTGTTTTCACTTACGTTGAGAGGTTCCGGGCCGGTTTTTCCCGGATGCGAATACGCCTGAAGTTCTTTGGGGTTCAGATATTGCAACAACAGGGACATCCGCGGATTATGCAGG
Source organism: Planctomycetota bacterium (assembly GCA_021816165.1). Next base: position 529 of record JAKAYZ010000348.1, read on the forward strand.
TTGATCAGCGGCATGTTTTCGTACTTGAAGCGTGTGAGTGTCAGAAAATTCGTATATGTCTTCAACGTGTTTTTACCGCCGTCATCGCTGTAAATTCGGAATCCCGGCGCGTTTTGTCCACGGTGACACCCGACGGTTCCACAGCTTTGCAGCACAATGGGCTGGATATCCGTGCGGAATATCTTCATCACGTCGGGATTGCTCTGAATTTCAACTTGATCCCAGTATTTCTGCGTGCCGAGCCGGCGAATCAGATAAATCTGCCGGGTTAAGTTATTCGGGCTGATGAACTGTTCATAATCCCGTCGGGTCAATGCGCTGTTCTGATACATTGGATTGCGTAAAATAATATTCCGCCAGAATGACATGAGCGTTTTTCGACGATGTAGAATTTTTCCCTCGATCGGTGCCGTTTCGCGGCGCTTGAGCTGCCAAAATCTGATCTTGTAGACATCTTTCATCGTTACAAGGTTCTGCCCGCCAGTGGTCGGTGCGGCCGAAGGTTCAGTGGAACTGGCTTGCCGCGTTGTAGTGCGAACATTCTGACGGTTGGTTTGTTGCCGCAGTTCTGATTCAATCAGGTTTTTGAGAAGTTGCGCATTCTGAAAGTTCGGATTAATCTTCAATGCCTCGTTGACTTGTTGCAGCGCTTGTTCATACAGGTGGTTGTTGAATAGATATTGTGCCATCCGCTGATGGCCCGCGGCATCACCGGGCTTTATGGCTGCTTCGAGCTGTTGAATTTGCCGCGCCATTGCCGGGGTTTCCTGCGCATTGACCGAAGTGGGGCCAACGATCATCGCCGCGCTTGCAACATATAAAGCCGCTGTCAAAACCGGAAATCGGATGGAGGTTGTCATGGCCAGGATTCCTTTCTCCTTGCCCGGGGTTTGCACCCCGGAGCCGTTGATGTTTCCAATCGGGCCGCCTGTTCCCGACGTCCCGTCGCCGGGACTTCCTTTTTGCCGAGAAGCACTATAATCTTGTCCTGCCCGACTCACAAGGAAAATGCGGATCAATTCACCCGCGTGGTCTCCGGAAACTTTCGCCGATGCCGGCGAATCAGCGGTCGCATGCTGTATTTATGCCGATCCATTACCCATTGCCGACCTTCCGGTGGTCCCGCAGCAGTTTTTCCTGCTCGGCCAGTCGCATGTCATGTTCCATCATCATTTTGGCCAGCATTTCAAGATTCACCTTTGGCTTCCATCCCAGCTTTTCGCGGGCCTTGGTGCTGTCGCCAAGCAGTAAATCAACCTCGGCAGGCCGCAGATATCGCGCATCGAGTTTTACGTATTGTTTCCAGTCCAACCCGACCTGCTTGAAACACAATTCGACCCATTCGCGCACGCTGCGCGTTTCACCGGTTGAAATGACATAATCATCCGGCTTTTCCTGCTGCAGCATCAGCCACATGGCCTCTACGTAGTCCCCGGCAAAACCCCAGTCGCGCTTGGCGTCCAGATTGCCCATGTATAACGCATCCTGCAATCCCAGTTTGATCCGTGTGGCTGCCCGGGTGACTTTGCGTGTCACAAACGTTTCGCCCCGGCGCGGAGATTCATGATTAAACAATATGCCGTTGCAGGCAAACATGCCGTATGCTTCACGGTAATTAATGACCTGCCAGTGTGCATAAACCTTGGCGCACGCATAGGGGCTTCGCGGATGAAAGGGTGTGGTCTCTTTCTGTGGCGTTTCAACCACTTTGCCGAACATTTCGCTGCTGGAAGCCTGATAAAATCGGATGGGCAATCCCACATCGCGAATGGCTTCCAGCAAAAGCAATGTGCCCATTCCCGCGGTGTTGACGGTATATACGGGTTGATCATAACTGACTCGCACATGCGATTGTGCGCCCAGGTTATAAACTTCAGTAGGTTGGGTGCGCGTGAGAATATCCCGCAGGCCCGAGGCGTCGGTCAAATCGCCATAATGAAGATGCAGGCGGGGGCCATGCTCATGCGGATCCTGATAGATGTGGTTCAGTCGTTCGGTGTTAAAACTGCTGGATCGCCGGATAATGCCATGTACGTCATATCCTTTGCCCAGCAGGAATTCCGCCAGATAAGAACCATCCTGACCGGTTATACCAGTCACCAGAGCGCGCCGGGGATTTGCGTTGTTCATAATTCCTCGCTTAACAATCTACGTTCCATCATTTTCGGACATTACACCAGGAAACATTAACTTTACCGCAGTTGCCGTAAAATAACAGCTTTTGTATGGGTAAATAAGAAATATAACCCGCCCGTAAGCGCCAACTGAATGCTATTGCTTATATTTGCGCAAACAAAGTACCGGCAAAGCGTCGCTTTTTTACCGCGTAATGGCCGAACCACCGTATGTGTTCGCAGGGAAACAATCTTCCGAGCGTCTTTTTTTTTGCCGGAATGGTGTGGCTCCCCGCGCCACGATGCCCGTTTTCGATACATCCAATTCTCAAATCTGAAATTCCTGAAAAATGCTGATTCATGCTGAAATTGCGGATAATTACAGATCCGAACAGCCAAAATCAGCATCGATTGTTCACACTGATTTGACAGGATCAAATCAACGCTATATAAATATTTCGTTGTCGCCGCGACAAGGTTTGGTTAAAGACCAACATTGAAAGCGACGATAAAATTTTTGTGGTGCTGTTGACAAGCCACAAAGCCTTGGTAGAATACTGAACTCGATTGAAGAAACGCTCTTCAACGAATAAGAATTTCCGAAGGTGCTAAACCTGACGAAATGGCGAAGGAAAACGACACGGTTGTTCATCAACCGATGAATTAAAGGAGTCTCGATTGCCAATCACAAACTCGGTGGTTCGCATCGGATAAGCCCGCCAGACAGGATTCCCACTCAAGGGGCCGTCGGCGAATTTCGATGGCCATCGCAAAATACGACAATGCAAACAAGGGTTTTCAGCACCTGCTCAAATGCCGGTTGGTTTTCAACCGACGTTGACCAAGTGCCGACAACCGACGATAAAATTGTCGATTGTGTGGTGTTCTTTGACAAGTGAAGATTGCGTGATGTGGTAACAACAACTCCACATAATAAAGCTAAGTTGTGCTTTCAGAAGTACGAGTGGACTGTTGTTTTGCGGGAAGCCGCAATAACAACGGGCTGCACATATGGAATGAAAGTACAGTCAAGAGCGCTAAATTTAAGTGCATTTCCGGGCAATCCGGAAATGCCAACCAGAGTTACTCAAGTGGCCCCGACCACAGTCTGCCGGATGGGCAATTTCCATCTGTCGGACGAGTTGATTTTGACAATGCCAATTCTGCAGGTTGGACTGATTTCTGAAAAGAAATGAAAACAACATGCGTGGTGGGACGGTTAAAAATCAATGTGGTCAAGCTACTAAGGGTATACGGTGGATGACTTGGCGTATAGAGGCGATGAAGGTCGGTGTAGCCTCCGAAATGCTCCGGGGAGCTGGC
>JAKAYZ010000349.1 GCA_021816165.1 Planctomycetota bacterium
ATACACCCGAGCCGCAACATCCGGCGGAAACGTCATACGGGCAAAGCCAACTTTTACCACATCAATGCCCAGTGATTGCATGCCTGAATTGACCTTGTGCTGAATGTTTTCTTCCGCCTGCTGCATTTTCAACTTTTTCACATCCACATTGAACATTTCATCCAGCGTGTAGTGCCCCATCTGCTTAAGAACGGCACTTTGAATTTTATTATCCAGATATCGCTGCACCGCGGGTGTTCCGCCCGGCAGACGATCCACGTACAGCACCGGGTTAATGATTTTCCACAGGGCGAAGGTACGTATGCTGATCGGTTCGCCGGCGCTGGTGCTGACTTCCCGGTTGTCGCTCTGATACAAATGCAGGCGCATGTCCAGACGAATGACACGATCGGTCGGATAACATAAAAACCAGTTGTAGCAGATTCGCGTCGGATGGGACACGATTTCACCAAAGCGATCCAGCAATATCTTCTGGTACGGCTTGGCCACAACGGTGCACAGTTCACAAAACAGCACAACCACTACAACTGAGACGATAGTTCCAATGGCTAACTTACGCATGATTATTCCTTAAGGGTTTCCGTAATTCGACTTTCCTGTTTTACGCAGGCCAGTTTTTTTCCTGACAAGACTAAACTTACTAAGATCCGGTGCTGGCACTTCCCGGCGTATTAGGCCCACCAGGCCCATTTACGCTTCCCAATCCTCCGGGCGGCCCTGATGGCGGCGGTATTACCGGAATTCCCTCCCGATGGCCGATCTGCCAAATTTCCGGCGGAGTTACATCCGGGCCGAGCACCACTTTGTTGACTTTGCCGAACATTTTACCCAATGCCTGATAAAACGCCCAGGACATGGCCGCCGGCGCGGCCTTGGAAAATGCGTCGGATTGAACCGTCAACGCTTTGGCCCGTCCCTCTTCAACCGTCACGACTTTGTTGGCATAACCCTCTGCCGCCAGCAGTTTTGCCTTGGCATAACCGTCCGCCTGAGCGACATCGGCATACGCTTTGGTCTGTGCGGCATCGACCAACTGCTGCTGAACTTCCCGTTGGGCCACAACATTTTCAAATGCTTCCGCGGGGCCTAATATTCGGCCTTGCGCCGTATTCTGCGTTTGACCTCTGGGCGGGTGGATGTCTTTTATTTCCACGCTCAAAATAACAATTCCGGTTTTCATACGGTCCAATACATCCTGCATGTCCCGCTTGATATTTTCGGATACCGGGCCAACCGCGGTTTCCATAATCCCCTTGAGGGTATTTTGCGCAAAAACCCGGGTGATCGCATACAAAAGCACCTGATGCACCAGCGCGGAATCCATCCGTCGCAGTTGCAGCGCGGACCCCGCGCCTGTCAGGCCGCCGACTTCAATGATATTGCTTGTCGAAACATTATGAAAAAATTCGCCGGGATCTTTTACCCGCCACCACGCCGCCACAAAACCGTCAAGCAACTGCGAGGCCGGGCTGCCGTCCGGGTTTACATCACCGGTTAAAAATTCCTGATCCGGGATGGAGACATGCTGACTCCAGAAGGAGAAAGCATTGTTGCCAAGAACATTTTTATCCCGCTCCTCCGAACCGACCACCACCAGATTGACCTTATCGGTGGGTTCATACTGCAATTTGTCGATCGGCCAGGGCCACAGAAAATGCAGGCCGGGCTGCAATGGATTTGCCAGATTGGCCTGGGTTGTAACGCCCAGATGCTCAAGAATGCCAACTTCACCAGTAGGTACAACGTGCGCGGTGCTCAGTACCACCACAAAGAGAAAACCGGCGATGACAATTCGGGGTATCAGCCGCGAGAAAATCGCCACCACCGTTGTGCCGCTGCTGGCCATGCCGATACCTTCGGATATCAGCACCTTGATGCCCACGATCCAGCCGCTGGAAAGCATGGGTACCAGCGGCAATTGCTGGAGGTCCACGCCCGCCTGCTCCAATTCCACAATGCCGCCATGGCTGCGTAAGGAATTAATGCCCAGCTCAAAGGCCTGTAATATCAGCACCGCACAAATAAATATCGCGGCAGCCTGACTGGCGTACTCCACCTTGGCCCACACCGCAATGATCGCCGCCAGAAGAACCACCGCGACGGGAATACCCAGAATGACAATGCTGTTCGAGGCATCAACCAGCCCTTCGGTATCCGGCCGCGGACGGGAAAATGGAATCAGCAGAACATAAATCAATAACGCGGTGCCCGCGGCCACAACGGCACCGGGGTCGATGGGCACGGGAGAAATGACAATCGGATGGCCCGGTGAAACCGCCGCAAAATCGCGATATACCAGAAACGCGATGATGGCGGCCAGAACCAGAAATCCCAGCGAGGTTAAACCCACAATCACACGCTGAAAGCCTGTGTCCAGTGTGGTGATATCTTCTGGAGCTATGGGTGCCGGTGCCGTTGTCGCGGCACTGGCGGTTTCATCGGAATAGCTCATGTGAAAGGCACCAAGCGGCGCCAGGGGGGTAAATCTTACTTTCGCTTCGGCTTCCGCTTCATCCACCAATGCCGCCTGCTGCCGCGCCAGGCGTAAGCCCCACCACGCCAGAAACGCCAGCACCGTCTGCCCCAGAGCCGCCAACATTGCCGCCCAGAAACAGACCGTGCCATACTTGAATGTGGCGATGGCCAGAGCCGCTGTAACTACCAGCAACCCCATTAAAACCCAAAATGCTACCGTGATTGATCGCTTCACGCGTAAAATTCCTTACTAGCTGTTGATACCCTTACAGATTGCGGCGCTTCCCCGCAATCCGGCAACTTCCCGAAGAAAGTTCTGATGGTAAAACAAGACACTCACGCCCTGGACAACGCCGGGGCGGGCATTTCCTCAGGAGCCGCCTGCCTTCGAACGCCCATCGGCAATGCTTTGCGACTCACGCCGACATCACCGGCCAACCGCACTGAATTCACGGCAATGACAACCACCGCCAGCATGTGAATCAGCGCCGCAACCACCGGGCCGAACAGCCCAAAGGCCGCCGCCACCAGAGCAAAGACTGCGAAGAATAAAGCATATCCGATGTTCTGAAAAATCGCGACGCGCGTCTGACGGGCCAGATAGATCAACAGCGGTATGCGGGTGAGATCATCCTTCAGCAGAATGGCATCAGCCGCCTCAATGGCCGCATCGGTCCCCCGCAGTCCCAGTGCGATTCCAACCGTGGCCGCCGCCAATGACGGCGCATCATTGATGCCCTCGCCGACCATTGCCACACCATGGTCCCCGCGCTGCAACTGCCGGATTAATTCCTCTTTTTGAGCCGGCAGCAACTCGGCGTATACATCATCACAACCCACCGCGCGGCCCACCATCTGTGCGGTCTTGCGGCGGTCGCCGGTCATCATGACAATGCGTCTGACACCCAGATTCCGCAGATGCTTAATGGCACGGCGAGCTTCCGGACGAATTTCATCGGTCAGGCAAATTGACCCCATTAACTTGCCTTCCGACATCACATATACCGGCACCAGCGGAAGTTCTGATTCCGCGGCTTCCACATTACCGGCACCGGCTGCGATTTCCGGTGGCAAAATCTTGATCGAGCCGGCCCGCGTCACCCGGCCATCGACCTCGGCTTCAACGCCCAGACCTTCCAAAATTTTGACATCCGATGCCTCATGGAACGCCACCCGGCGATCGCGCACATAGGAGCAGATGGTTTTGGCCAGCGGGTGGCTGCTGCGATTTTCCACCGCCGCAGCCAATGCCAGCAACTGATTTTCTTCCACACCCGCCGCCGGACGCACGCTATGGACAATGAACTTGCCCGTTGTAAGCGTGCCGGTTTTATCAAATACCACCGTATCCAAATTGACCGAAGCCTCCACAAACGGCCCGGCTTTAATCTGTATTCCACTGCGGCTGGCCCGCGCCAGCGCCACGACAATGGCCAGCGGTGAAGCCAGCAGCATCGCGCACGGACAACCCACC
>JAKAYZ010000350.1 GCA_021816165.1 Planctomycetota bacterium
CTGCGCCACAACATCCGCCGCAAGAATATCTGTCGGCTTGCCATTGAGAGATGTGGCCGGCTTAGGGATGAACTGATTGTAGGAAGTCGGATTGACGCTGTTGCCATACCAGTTCTCAGAACTGTAAAAACCGTAGCGCGGCGATGTATACGGGTTATTACCATACCCGCCGAGATACATGTAGCCGAGGGTAATAAATGGCCCCCAATTGTCGTCCACGGGCGACGGGTCGTACGAGAGTTGTGGAACCCCCGGATAGGGCAGGATGTTGGCCAATGTCGGTGCGGGGCTTGGATAGGTAGCCGTTAATTCGAACTGCCAATCGTGAAAGGCCGTTTGATTCAGGGCGCTGGGGCAAATGAAAATCCGCGCCAGCTTATTTTCGGAGGTGTGTCCGCCGGCATAATTCTCCAGGGCCTGCATCGGGGTACCATAATGGCGCCACCCGGTCGGCGAGTAATCTGATTCATACATACTTAAGGCTTCATTATTGTTAAAGCCGCGCCAATTATCCGGGGCGTAGCGAAAATAGAATGGCTGACCGGTGTTGTACGTATTGTTCACATAGGCCTGAGGAAAATACCCGCGATGTGAAGAGGCGAATTCTGCCCCCATCTGCCCGATGCTGCGAAGATTGGAAGCGCATACGACGCGCTGGGCATCCTCCCGCGCCGACGCCAATGCCGGCAGAAGAATGGCGATGAGTATGGCAATGATCGATATTACCACAAGCAATTCGACAAGCGTAAAACCCCGCCTGTGGCGTGCGGGAATGCCTGCATTGGTGAGATAGCGTGTTTCAAGGGCCGACATGATGAACCTCCTTGAAGGTGAAACTTATGAACGCCAGCAAAGCGGAGCCGATCTTGAGGGATCGGCTCCGCCTGCATTAGACACATTTAACACCCAGTGCGGGCCGACGTACGCCGCCGCAAGAGCATGACACTGGCCAATGCCCCGCCAACAAGCAGTCCGACGCTGGACGGTTCCGGTGTCGCGGCAATGGCCGAACCGCTTACGGCGAAAATATTAGTTTCGCCGGTATTCGACGGCATATTGAACGTCAGCGAATCGAGCGCTCCATAGCTGGACGCATCGACATAGCCGCCGGTACTGTTGATGCCCAGATGGCTCAGGTTCAGTGCGGTTTCGTACATGTCCGGGAATGTGGGCAAAGCATTGACAGAGCTGCCGGCCAGATAAATCCGGCCATATCCTGAAAGCGCCACGCCGTAATAATTTCCGTCCGGCGTCACACCATTAATGATGTTGGTGAACCAGTCGGGGGCGTAAAAGTCGGTGGTTACGCTCTTGCCGTTGGCAAAATTCAGCGTGACCGTCCCCATGCCGGTTGGGTTACCGTTGCCTGAGAGTGCCAGAATCGCCAGCGTGGAAAAAGCTGTGGGCGTGGCCAGCGTCATGGTACCGGATGGCGACGTTGGATCCGCTGCGCCACTGTTTGCGGATGTCAGCCGCAGCACGTTGTTGGTGTTGGTGTACTTCTGGAACTGGAAAGTCGTGTTGGCGTCGCCTTGGCTGACAAACTGATGCGACACGGGTAATCCACCCGACTGGAGCGTACCGCCGATCGAGAGACCGGATTCGTAGAGTGCGTTGCTGTTCAGGCCGACGGGCGTTGCCACCGAGGTGGGTACGGCCCCATTGGTGGTAAGCGTCGCTGAATTTTCTACCACCACATCCTGATTGAAACTGCCGGAGGTGAAAGCGATCGGCGTCCGCGCCGTACCGAGATACGCCGAGGACTGATAATTGGCGGGCATGGCCGGAGTGGCGTTGGTGGTAAAGTTAAAGTTTGTGAAATCCTGTTCCTCATTGAGGCCGCCGGTGGCACCGGTAAAGCCCACGTATGCGGTGCTGCCGCCCGCCTGCGTCTGACTGTTAAATGACGGTGCCAGATTGCCGCTGTTTCCGGTGTACACATAGGAGAAGGAGTTGGCAGAGTTTGTCGCATCGACACCGGATACATACAACTCATTGGCAGGCTTTATGTAGCTGACAGTGAAATTAATAGGATTGGTGTCGGTATTGACATTCAGCGTACTGCCCGCCACATCGTTGCCGCCGGTTACTATGACACCATTCAGCCCGACGGAGACGTTATTGGCGTTGCCGGTGCCAAAATTTTCCACACCTACACCATAACTGGGAGTTATGCCGGTTGAGCCGGAGATTTGGTAACCCTTGTATCCGCCACCGCCGCCAATAGCGGTAAGTCCCTGATTCTGTAATGCAAACATAAAGCCATCGGCAGGGTTGGTGGTGCCGGACCATTGCCATGTGAATGTGGCCGTCCAGGAATCGCTGACATCCTGCGGCGTACCGTACCACGCGCTGGACGATTCGCCAATACTGGCGCTGGTCAGCGTGAGGTCCCCTCCGCTCATTGCTGGTACCCCATTAGTCGACGAGGCGGAGTTGCTGTTGAAAGTCCAATTGCCAGGATTGGAAAACCCGTTGGTGATAGCCGCATGAACGGGCACTGCAGCGACCGCAGTTGCGGCGAGCGCCGCCATTCCCAGCATTGGGGCCATATGACGACACTTCGGTAGAGAACGAACCATAAAATTACCTCCCAAGCCCCATCGGGCCATAAGCAAGATATGAATCGTCGACCGGACGGCCCACGTAGCCGACCAAATGGCCAACGACCGAACACGCACCCCGTAAGACCAAATCGCACACCGGCCCAGCACCATTTATGAATGGCACCAAACACGGAGAACCGCGACAAAGCGCGCCAGCACCGGACGACTCAATCCTTGCTCTCATCTGACGATTTACTACTCTCGGGAAAAGTTGAAATAATACCCGCCCGAGACGGACTAACAGTGAGTATACCACTTATTCCATGCCATGCAAGTGAAAAATTTGTTTTTTTCGGACGGGCCGAATGCTCCCGACGTAAGACCCTTTGCTCCAATGGTTTTTGACGCTAGGATAATGCCGTCATTGGCTGATTTTCATAATCAAAAAGCCGCAGGGCTGCCCCCATGGGCGCTGCGGCGAGGAATGATAACTAAACAGGAAGTTAATATGTCATTATCTATGATGGCCTTGGTAAAATCGGAACGTGCGAAGGGGTTGGTGCTTCAATCGGTACCTGTGCCCCCCATCGGAATCAACGATGTACTGGTGCGCGTACTCAAAACTGGTATCTGCGGAACCGATGTGCACATCTACAACTGGGATAGGTGGGCGCAGGAGACTATTCCCGTCCCCATGACCATCGGGCATGAATTTGTCGGAAGGGTTGCGGAAGTGGGATCAAATGTGCACGACCTGAAGCCGGGCGACCTGGTTGGCGGTGAAGGCCATGTGGTCTGCGGTCGGTGTCGCAATTGCATGGCCGGCAGGAGACATTTATGCAAAGACACGCGTGGCGTAGGCGTTAACCGACCGGGAGCGTTTGCAGAATACATCGCACTGCCCGTGAGTAACATCTGGGCGCATCCGGACGGTATCCCGCTGGATGTAGCCGCCATTTTTGATCCATTCGGAAATGCTGTGCATACGGCCCTGTCTTTTGGCGTGCTTGGCGAGGATGTGCTGATTACCGGCGCTGGCCCTATCGGTCTCATGGCCGCCGCCGTCGTCCGCCACGCCGGGGCGCGGCACGTCGTTGTGACCGACGTAAATCCGTATCGGCTTGAACTGGCGAAAAAACTCGGGGCCAGCGTGGCACTGGATGTAAGCCGATCCACCATTGCCCAAACCCAAAAAGACCTTGGCATGAAGGAAGGCTTTGATGTCGGCCTGGAGGTGTCGGGGTCTCCGGTGGCACTGCGCGAGATGCTTGCCAACATGTGCCATGGCGGAAAGATAGCCATGCTTGGCATTCCAACCGAACCGATATCCATCAACTGGGCGACAGTGGTGTTTAATATGATCACGATCAAGGGTATATACGGACGGGAAATGTACG
>JAKAYZ010000351.1 GCA_021816165.1 Planctomycetota bacterium
GCCCGCAGTTCGTCATAAGCTCGTGGGCGAATGGCCACCACCAGCAGGCCGCTGGTTTGCTTATCCAGTCGATGCAACAGGCCGTAATCCCGCTTTTCGCCCATGTTATGCAGCAGATTGCCAAAGCGGCTGAATAATCCGTTGAGGAGAGAATCGCTGGTATGTCCCTTGCCGGGCTGCGTGACCACACCGGCGGGCTTGTCGATCACCAGGATTTCGCCATCCTGATGCACAATCTCAAATGGTACCTCCGGATTGGGACGCACCGTAAGTTTTACCTGTACTAAGTCCATCACACTCGTGCTTCCGATAGATGGTGAGGTGGAGCACACCGGTTCCCCGGTGCCCCAGCCGCCGCCGGAAAAGAGGTCCGAAGCCGGGAGCAGCCCATGCAGCCGCTCTGTTGCAGCAGCATCAATGAATCCCCTCTTCAGCCAGCCAGCGCTCCGCGTCAATGGCGGCTTTGCATCCCATGCCCGCGGCGGTAATAGCCTGGCGATACACGCTGTCGGCGCAATCTCCACCGGCAAAAACACCGGGCACGCTGGTAAACGTGCGAAAGCCGTCTTGGAGAACAATATATCGTTTTTCGTTGAGTTGCACCTGGCCCTGCAGAAAGGACGTATTGGGCGTGTGACCAATCGCCGCAAACATACCCCGGCATTCAATGTTTACAACTTGGCCGGTCTCAATATTTTTAATTCGCACTCCCGTTACGCCATCGGTGTCGTTGCCCAGCACTTCTTCGAGTACGGAATTCCACACCGGCTTGATTTTTGGATTTGCCAAGGCCCGTTGAGCCATGATTTTACTGGCCCGTAACTCCGCTCGGCGATGGACCAGGTAAACGATTTTGGCAAATTTGGTCAGGTAGGAAGCTTCCTCCACGGCTGAATCACCGCCACCGACCACCACCACGGGCGCATCACGAAACCGCGGCAACGCGCCATCGCAGACCGCGCATGCGGAAACGCCCTGATTTTCAAACCTGCGTTCGCTTTCCAGTCCGAGATAGTTGGCCTTGGCTCCCGTACATACCAGCACGGAATGGGCCAATAGCAAGGCTTCCGGATCGCCGGACAGATCGTTGATATGCCATATTTTGAAAGGGCGGGTTTTGACATCCACACGCGTGACAAAACTGGTAAGTACACGTGTCCCGAATCGCTCCGCCTGTTTTTGCAAAATGGCCATCATCTTCTGGCCGTCGATGCCATCGGCAAAGCCAGGATAATTCTCGACCTCGGTGGTGAACATCAGTTGGCCGCCCGGCATCCGTTCGCGGCTTACGCCGTCCCCCGCGATCACCACAGGTTTTAAGTTGGCACGTGCGGCATAGATGGCTGCGGTCCAGCCAGCCGGGCCGGAACCGATGATAACGGTCTTTTCAATGTTGCTCATAACTTTTATCCAAATAAAAAATGGGGTCAAATTTCATCCGGTGAATTATAGCCGCTGCTGCAAATGCGGCCACGGTTGCGGCTTGGCATGAGCGAAATATCGGCCATGGCGGCGCAGTGGACGGATCGGCCATCCGTAAGCATCGGTAAGGTTTCTGGCGGTAATCACCTTGGATGCCGGTCCTGCAGCCACCATGCGGCCCCCGGCACCCAGCAGCAGCACATTGGAGGTTTGCGGTAACAGTTCCTCCAAATGATGGGTGACAACGACAATAGCTGGGGCGGTCGGTCCGGTTTGGAGTTGCGTCAGCAAGGCCAGAAGGGTTTCGCGAGCCGGTAGATCCAGTCCTGCGGAGGGTTCATCAAAAAGCAGCAGTTCCGGACGATTTAACAGTGCGCGGCCAATAAGCGCACGCATTCGTTGTCCGGTGGAAAGCGTGGACCAAAGCTGGTTCTCGCGTCCGGCTAAGCCCACATCCTGAAGGGTTTGGCGGGCCATTCTCCATTGACGCGGCGTGGGCTTGCAATAGGCAATCGTCAAGGTGCCAAAGAATCCACTGCACACCACATCCAGTGTGGTCATGGCGTGGTCAAAGGGGTAAATGGCTGCTGCTTCAATCAGTGCCATGCGTTGCCGGAGGCGGTTGATCGGATATGACCCCAGCCGTTTTCCCAGCACTTTTACTTCGCCGCGCGTGGGCCACAAATATCCTGCAGCTATGCGTAACAAGGTGGATTTACCACAGCCGTTGGGACCAATGATCGCGGCGGTCTGCCGCCGTTGTACTGTCCAGCAGATGGCAGTGAGAATCACCGCGTCTTGGCGCAGCAAGGTCACCTGGTTGAGGTCCAACGCGGATGACAGGGAGAGTTTCATTGGGGGGGCATTCCATAAAGGTCTATCTGTGGAGCAAAAAACGTGGCAGTCAAAACGGCTTTTCCAACTTATGCACCAGCCGGGCGGCGCGCAGGGTGTTCTTCAGCAGCATGGCCACTGTCATCGGGCCGACACCGCCGGGAACCGGGGTGATCCATCCCGCGACCGGCAGAACGGATTGAAAGTCAACGTCACCGACGGTTTTTTCAACCGGATGACCTTCGGCATTTGCTGTGGTCACGCGGTTAATGCCGACATCAATAACGACGGCACCGGGTTTAATGTGCCGGGCGGTGATCAGACCTGGCTTGCCCACCGCCACCACCAGAACATCCGCCTTTTGGCTGTGGATGAAAAGATCTCGCGTGTGAATATGGCACAACGTTACAGTAGCCTGTCGTTCGGTAAGCAAAAGTGCAATGGGCTTGCCGGCAATACGGCTTGCTCCCACCACGGTTACCTCGGCACCGCGCAGCGGCACGTTGGTGGATTCAATCAATTCGACCGCCGCTAAAGCGGTACAGGGGGCGATGATGGTATGGCCATAAACCACATGGCCGATGTTAGCAGGATTCACGCCTTCCACATCTTTAAGTACGTCGATGGCGTATTGGGTTTCCTGGGTATTAAGATGGGCCGGCAGCGGCAGATGCACCATGATACCGGTGACGGTCGTATCCGCGGCCAGCCGGGCTAACTCGGCGTTTAACTGGGATTGCGTTATATCCGCCGCGAATTCAAGCAGAGAATATCGGATTCCCAGGTCGTGGCAGGTTCTGGCCTGATTATCTGCATAAACCCGGGCGGCCGGCGACTGGCCCACCAGCACCGCCGTCAGGTGAATTCCCAGTCCAATTTGCAGCAGTGCCGCCGCATCGTGGGCCACCTGGCGACGAATCGCCCCAGCCAAAATTTTACCATCAATAAGTGTAGCGGGCATGGGCCATTCCTTTTACCGTGACGGAAAAACTTCGCCGGTGCACCTCTGAAGACGCCGCGGCCAGTATACACGGGACAACGCCAGTTGGCCTACCACCTCGCCAGCCCCCGGTTCATCGTCATGGGTTCGGTTTGGCCATCAAGGTCAAAGTGCGGTAACATGATCGCTGGCCGATGGCCTGCCGCCTGATCCCATGATGGTCGGCCCGCGTTGGAAAGCCCCGTTTATGCCCATTAAAATTTTCTGTCTTGGTGATATCATCGGCAAGCCGGGGCGCGCCGTGGTGGCCGAATTGCTGCCGCCGCTTCTGGCACGGGAAAAGGTAGACTTTGTAGTGGCCAACGCGGAAAATTCCGCCGCCGGTTCCGGTCTTACCCCGGCCATATTTCAGAAGCTGCTGGCAACCGGCATTGATGTATGTACCATGGGCGATCATACGTATCGTAAACGTGATATTCTTCCCCTGCTGCAATCTTCCGACCGCCTGATTCGGCCGGGGAATTATCCACCCGATGCGGTGGGCCGGGGCTGGACTGTGGTGGCCTCCCGCTCGGGCGTCTCGATTGCGGTATTGCAGGTCATGGGGAGGTTGTACATGAATCCGCTGGATGATCCGCTGCGCACCATCGATAAAATGCTCTCCGAAGTCCCGCGCGATATCAAAGTGCGTATTGTGGACTTCCATGCCGAAGCCAGCAGTGAAAAAATCGCCA
>JAKAYZ010000352.1 GCA_021816165.1 Planctomycetota bacterium
TGAGTAAAACCTCGGCACCCAGTTCGGTGGCACGCAGCGCGGCGCACGTGTCGGTCGTAAAAAACGGGTTACCCGTGCCCGCCGCCAGTACCACCACGCGTCCCTTTTCCAGATGCCGCAGAACCTTACGCCGGATGAAGGGCTCGCACACCTGCATCACATGCAGCGCACTGGCCACGCGCGTCGGCTGGCCAAGATGTTCCAGCGTATCCTGCAGGGCAACGGCATTGATGACGGTGGCCAGCATGCCCATGTAATCGGCGGTAGATCGTTGCAAAGGCGAATGCTGCGCCAGCGCCCCGCCCCGAATAAAATTGCCACCGCCGACCACCACCGCCACCTGCACGCCGGCCTGGGCTACCTCGGCAATCTGCTGCGCTACTACCGAAAGCTCTTCCGGGTCCAGCCCCTGGCCGTCGGACTTGCACAAGCCTTCGCCGGATATCTTCAGTAAAATACGCCGATACCGACATTGGCTCATGACTTAACTCCGCAAATAAAACACGTCCGTACCACGGCTGATCTGGCGATGATCAGGCTTCGCCAACTTTAAATCGGCTGAATTTGGCCAATGTCAGCTTGGCGTTGACAGCCGAACCGACATGGCTCAGCAGCTCGCGCACCTGCTTCTTTTCATCCTTCACAAATGGTTGCTCAAGCAGCACATGCTCGCCGAAAAACTTCTCCAGTTTGCTGTGGATAATCTTCTCCAGCACTTGGACCGGCTTGCCTTTGTGCGCCTCTTGAGCCTCGGCCTTTTGTTCCTCAACGCGGGCCGCATCAATGTGTTCACGCGCGATAGCCGCCGGTACCATCGGTACGCCGGCCGTCACATGCATGGCAATTTCCTGCGCAACCGCCGCCACCTTGGGATCGCTGCTGCCATCAATCTGCACCAACGCCCCCACCTTGGAATTATGGTGAATGTACATTCCGATGGCCCCGTTTTCCGCTGAAAAACGCGAAAGACCCGTAATAGCCATGTTTTCCTTAATGCTTCCGCCAACCAATTCTTTGATCACGGCCTCCACCGTACGACCAGATCCGTCGCTGTAGGGCTGCTGATTAAGCTCCGCCGCAGAGGAAACCGGGGTTGCAAACGCAATCCCCACCAAATCCGCCAGCAGTTTGACGAATGCCTCATTGCGGGCGACAAAATCAGTCTGGCATCCGAGACGCATAATGACGCCCAGCTTGCCATCCGGACTCACTTTGCCCCCAATCAGGCCCTCTTTCATTTCATTGGCCATCTTGGCGTCCGCTCGACCGGCACCCCATTTACGCAGCAATTCCGCCGCCTGATCCATATCTCCATTTGCCTCCTGCAACGCTTTTTTGGCATCCATGATGCCAGCGCTGGTTCGACCACGGAGTGTCATCACATCTTTTGCACTAACTTCAACCATTGTGGGTTACCCTCTATTCAGGTTCAAAATATAAACTGCCATGGGCCTCGGCCTCGCCGAAGCAAACTCCCGCACCAGCCGATATTTCTCCGAAGAAGTTTAGGGCTTGAAAGCTTAAAGGTAAAGCGGGGAGGGATTCTGCCACAGCACCTGCGGGCCAGCGGGATTTCACGTCTCGCCCGCACTCCCGAATCACCATCTACTGCAAGTTGATGGTGGGGGGCAGGGGGACTACCGGCTCAGGGGGTGGTGGGGGGGCGGCAATCGGGGCCATCCGGGCGGGCTGTCGCTTCTTCAGAGCCAGATTCTCCGGGGGCGCGATGGTTCGCAGGCCGTTCTTCGATTCCCGCGCCAGTTTGATCAGCAAATCCAACGCCACACGCCGTGCGGAGGAGGTGGCCATCGCATTGGTGCCCCAGTAATTATTTCTGATCCATTGGCTCGATGCATTTACCGCCACAACGATTACAGCGGTCCGGTGGTGAAACGACATCTCAAATAGTGGCAAACGCCCCGATGGCCGATGGTATCGATCGTAATAACTATTGTATTTGACCCGTTTGATCGGGATCGCTGGCGGCTCGGACGTCAGCAGCACACTTCTTTTCAGGCGGTGCAGGGGATGCGATGGAAACTCCCGGGTAAGGAACGATCGCAATTGCTTCATTTCCGTCGGCGTGCCGTAATAATTTTCCACAATCATCCTGCCACCCTGCCGGATATAGTGTGCAATGGCATGCCGACTTTGCGCCGTGAGCCCGCCATGCCTGCGGACAATAACATAGGCAACCGGATAACGGGCGGGCGATGGAAAATCGGCATATCGGTGCAACACGCAATCAAGCCGCACCCCGTGCCTGAGTGCAAAGCGGGTCAAAGCATGCACGTCCGCTCCATTGGGCGGATTTCCACCCGCGGGCTTGCCCGCCAGATGCATGAAGGCCGCATTAAGTTCGTAGGCTGGCTTTTTCGCCCGCCACGGATGGGAAAAATTCAGATGGGTCGTCGGCTTTTTTTCGCCGGTGGCGTAAAGATCAATATTTTCCGCCAACTGAAAATCCGCCCCCTCGGTCACCGTTGCCATCGTCTGCCACGCCGCGCTCAAATCCACCGGACTGTGCACCCAAAGCAGGCGCTCGCCATTGCTCAAGCCCGCCAGCGGAAATTGCCTGGCATTAATTGGATATTGAATATTAAAAATGGGTGACGAGGCCGGCAGGGGCACCATGCTTCGCCCCGGAAATAACTGGTCGGCCGTTTGAACCATGGATTGATCAAACGCCCGGCTGTCATCCTCGGCGATGGAAAAAATCATACCGCCATGCTGCACATACCACCGCAGCCGCGCGATCTGCCGGGCATTGAAGTTTACCGCCTTATCACCGGTGATCATAAGGATGGGGGCGTTAAGCCAATGATGCGGATTGGCGTGTATGTCCGCCACGCTCCAGTTCAGACTCTCTTCCAGCGTGCTGCCAATCCATGCGGTCGCATTTTGGTCGTCATGTGGCCGCAAGTTCCAATAACCCGGATACGAGAGTTTGTTGAAAATAACGGGATTTAATCCACGTGACAGAAACAGCAACGCATACGCGGTGGGGATAACGTTGCTCGACGCACCCGTTACGCCGCTATTCCATTCGCCCGGTTTTTCCTGCGCTTTAAGAATGATCCGCGCACCCATCCGGTACCAATTATGGCCGCCGATGAATCGTAGCCCGCTTGCCAACCCCACACGCTCAAGTCCATATAAATAATAAAGATTGCCCTTGGTGCGTATATGTTTGGCCAGCCACGACAAGCCCCGCTCCAGAGCGCTGCTCGGCCGATGCACATCAAGCAGATTCGGATGCAGATATTGATCCACAATGTACAGCGTGGCCAGACCCGCGGCCGTCATCGATCGGGTTGACGCCCCGCGTCGCTGATAACACCATCCCCCGTCCGGGTTCTGGCAACTGCGCCAGTGTTTTTCTGCCATCCGCCAATACGATATTGGTGGATATAAATACCCACCGGCCTCGGCGCACCAAACGCCCAATACGCCATACTGAGTGTTGGAATTGTCCCATCGCGCCGGCACGGCCTCGTGCGGCTTTTTTCCATTCCAGTAATAATCGTAAGCTCCGTTTTTATGTTCGGATTCAAACAAAAAATCAGCGGCCCGGTGTATGGCCCGATGATACCCCCGTATCGACATCGGTTCGCTGGTTAAAGCCGCCAATTGAAGCCCAGCCACATAAGTTCCACGCGGATGAAGTTTCACCAGATATTCCAACGCCCGATGGATAAATGTCGCATCAGGACCCAAGCGGGCATCGCCCGTGGCCATCCCGGCTTGCAGCAGGGCATACGTCGCCAGCGCCGTGCAGCCGCCTGATGCCCATCCCCCCGGTCCGGTAATTTCCCAATAACTGCCCGGCTTGTACTTACCTTTAATGTAATGCGCCGCCTGCGCGATGGCGTGTAAAATTTTGGCCCGCGTGAGATGCATCGCCTTCCCGTGCGGCGGTA
>JAKAYZ010000353.1 GCA_021816165.1 Planctomycetota bacterium
CGTCGTGTGAAAAGACTGAAATCCAGATAATAAGTTAGCCAATGGTCGCGGCGACTTTTACAGAGACCAATGATCATGGATCAATGATCAGAAAATAAGGAACGATGCGTAAGCAATGGTGGCCGCAGCCGAAGCAATTTCAACCCCTGAATCCCGCGAGCGGTTTTTACATTCCGGCCTGCACGGCTTCCACGCTGCATCCCCGCGTTGCTTCGCGTCCGAAGTTTATCCCGATGACCATAGCGGCCCAACTGTGATCAGGATGGGGCAAAAATCTGCGTCATCTGCGCAATCTGTGGATCAGGATTCAGAACCTAGAATCTGGAATCTAGAAGGAACTGAACGCGCCGCGCTTCCGCATTATTCTAACTCCCAACTCCTAACTCCTGACTCCTGACTCCTAATTCCCAACTCCCAACTCTACCGGGCTACATCGCGTCCCGCCATTGCGGAATTTTTAATTTCGGCCTGACCAATGGCTGTGGCAAATTTCCAGTTTCGGCATATTGTGTTACCATTGCGTTGGTAATGAGTTATACGCTGCGGCACGACTGGTTGGTTCGTTGTGGCCGGCGGTGTATTGGCGGGCCGTTGATACTGCCGGTGCCTGGTGTGACCGGTGTAATGGCCCAATGGAGAACAGATGGAAACGCCTCTGGAAATGCTGGTTTATCAAAGTCCGCTGGTAACACGTAACGCTTCCGCGGAAATGCTGGAAGTATTTTCTCCGCAGAGAAAATTCTCCACCTGGCGGAGAATATGGTTGGCTCTCGCGGAAGCCCAGCAGCAGCTCGGAATGCCCATAACCAATGAGCAGCTCGGGCAGATGAAGGCTCATCTGAACGGTATTGATTTTGATGAAGCCGCCAGGCAGGAGGCCCGGCTGCGGCATGATGTCATGGCTCATCTGCATACGTTTGCAAAAGCCGCTCCGGCAGCCAAAGCCATTCTGCATCTCGGCGCGACGTCAATGGATATTGTGGACAACACCGATGTGCTGTTATTGCGGGATGCACTGGATATCGTCGCCCGGAAGCTGGCGATTGTCATTGACAATATTGCCACATTCGCCGCGCAATGGCGTGATTTGCCGGTGCTGGCCTACACGCATATTCAGCCCGCGCAGCCCACGACGCTGGGGAAAAGGGCGGTGCTGTGGTGTTATGATTTTGTTCTCTGCCTGGCGGATATTGAACTGCGCCAGCAGACGCTGATGCTGCGGGGGATTAAAGGGACCACCGGTACGCAGGCGTCCTTTCTGGAACTTTTTGAGGGAGATCATGAAAAAGTCAGACAACTTGAATTTGCGGTAGCGGAAAAACTGGGGTTCAAACGCGTGCATCCGGTTTCCGGGCAAACCTATTCGCGTATTATTGACGTGCAGGTGGTTGCCAGCCTTGCCGCTTTGGGAGCCGGCGCTCATAAGCTGGCTCAGGATGTCCGGCTGCTGGCGGCGTTTAAGGAAGTCGAAGAGCCTTTTGAGGATCAGCAGGTTGGTTCCTCGGCGATGGCTTATAAACGCAATCCGGTGCTCTGCGAACGAATTACCGGTCTGGCCCGCTGGCTGATGGGCATTGTGCAGCAACCGCTGTTTACCGCGGCGCAACAAATGTTTGAGCGCACGCTGGACGATTCTTCCAACAAGCGGCTTTCCATTCCGGAGGCATTTTTAACCGCGGATGCCATACTGGACATGCTGGTGCATGTATCGCGCGGACTGGTGGTTAACGAGAATGTCATTGCGCAGCGACTGGCGGCGGAATTGCCCTTTATGACCACGGAAAACATTCTGATGGCCGCGGTCAAGGCCGGGGGCGATCGACAGGATCTGCATGAGCGCATTCGCCGGCATTCGATGGCGGCGGGCGCGGAAGTGAAACAGCATGGCCGGCCCAATGATCTCATCGCCCGGCTCAAGGCCGATCCCGCATTTAAGGCCGTGGACCTTGAAGGGGTGATGGATCCGAAAAAATATATCGGACGATCCCCGCAGCAGGTGGATGAATTTGTCCGGCAGATTGTGGAACCCATTCGTCAGCGTTATCAGGGCCGCCTGACGCATGATGTGGTCTTGAAGGTTTGATCACCGGCCATGGCAGATACCGCGGAAAGCATTGCACCGATCGCCGTATCCCGCATTGTGCGGGAGGGAACCGCGGTAAAATTCTGTCTGCCGGCGGGCAGGTATAAAAATCAGTTGCTTGAAACCGAATCGGTGATTATTCCCATGCGGAATTTTCATGGCGACCGGTGGTTTACACTTTGTGTATCATCGCAAGTCGGTTGCCGGATGGGTTGTACATTCTGCCAGACCGGTATGATGGGGTTGCTGTCCAATTTAACGTCCGGACAAATATTGCAGCAGCTCCGAACCGCAAGAGAATTGTTGCGCGCCGATGCGACGGATGGCCTGCCGATACCGGATATCCGCAACATCGTGTTTATGGGTATGGGTGAACCGCTGGACAATTTTGATGCGGTCACGCAGGCCATCAGCGCAATGGCGGCACCGGGTGAATTTAATATTCCGCTTTCGCGGATCACTGTTTCAACGGTGGGGCGGGTCGATGGTATTCGTAAACTCTCGGCCATGAATTGGCCGACTCTGCGTCTGGCTGTTTCCCTGACGGCCGCCACTGATTCATTGCGCAACGAACTTATGCCGATCAACAAAGCTGTACCGCTGGCGCAACTGCGGCAGGCCCTGCTGGATTATCCGCGCACCGGCCGCACCCGATTTCTTATCGAATATGTCATGCTGAAGGATGTCAATGATTCTCCGGCGGATGCGGAAGCGCTGGCAAGGTGGTGTGAAGCCTTGCCGGTTACGGTGAATCTGATTCCTTACAATCCGCAAAATCCGGCCAGGTTTGCCCCCAGCGAATCGGAGACAACCGTCGCATTTCTAACGCATCTGCGCAAGTTGGGGATTCTGGCCAAGCGTCGTGCCACCATTGGCCAGCCGCTGATGGCCGCATGCGGCCAGTTGGGAAATCCGGCGTTACGGCGCGGTTAGTTCATTATTTCTGGCAGGCTGAAACGGTATTTTCAAGAATCGTAAGTAATTGCCGCCCGGCATGTTCCCATGTGAATTCAGTGCTGCGTTGCAGACCGCGTTGCCGCAGTTGCCGGCGAAATTCGGGATCATCGGACAGGGATGAAATAGCCTCGGCGATGGAAGCGACCTCGTCGTGCGAAAAATAGAGCACCGCATCGCCGGCGAGTTCGCGCAGGGACATCATGTCGCTGCAGGCCACAGCACACCCGCAGGCCATCGCTTCCAGGACGGATAACCCGAATCCCTCAAAACTCGATCCGCAACAGGTCAGCATGGCATCACGGTAAAGCTGCGCCAGCACGCGGTCCGAGGGCGATTCAATAAACGTGACCCTGCCGAGTTGGCCGCTGGCGCTGATCTGCTGATAGATCATGGTCTGCATCCAGCGGTTTCGTCCGGCCATGATCAGTTGCAGCCGTGGATGGGTTTTGAGTACCTGCTCGATAGCCAGCCAGACGCGTTGATAATTGCGCCGGGGAATGTCCGATCCCACCATCAGGATATAGCGTCGATCGGTGTGGAAATGCTCAATAAGTTGTTGATGCAGTTCGGCGTCAGGGCGAGGGGTGAAAGTTGGATTAATTCCATTGTGAATGATATCGACCCGGGATGGTGGAATTTTATACAGTGCGATAATGTCGTGGCGGGTTTGCTGGGACACGGCGATGGTGCGAGTGGCGCGCTGCACGGCATTGCGATGAATTTCCCGTTGCCGCGCCGCTTCCGGCGTGCGCCGTACATGTGGGTCAAGCTCGCAGGACAGATCATGAATGGTGTGCACCATCGGCGTGCCGGATGCGCGGGGCAACCAGGCGGAAAAACTGTGTAGAATATCCCACGGTTCACGACC
>JAKAYZ010000354.1 GCA_021816165.1 Planctomycetota bacterium
GGTTTGTTTGTGAAGCCCGGTTCATCAAGTTAGACTACGCATTGGAAAAGTAACTTTGCACGCTGACGAATTTTTGTCTGCGTGGCCTATCGCTTGAGCCTTTTTTTGGGGAGGCTGTTCATGCACTATGTCACGATCTCTCAACCTTCCGCAAGCAACGGGAGTAATGGTTTGTCGAGGTTCGTGATATGGCACGTTCATTTTCCCGGTATCCCCGCAAGTTTTGTGCATCATGCCCTGGAGTTTGCGGTACTTTTTCTACTGGGCTACCTTTTTGTTCGTACAGTGGTTTACCTTGTTATCTGCCGCATCACGCAATCTGCCATAAGAGCCTTACCCGTCGAAAAACGGCCCATAAGTCCTAAACTGGTGTGGCTGCTGCTGATTCCAGTCGTGCCGTTTGTGTTAAATTATTTTATATACCTTCCGCTGGCCAATGCGTACCGCGCTTACGCCGGCGACCGCTCAGACCTTAATGTCGCGTGATGTCAGTTGGGCCATGAGTTTGGTCATGTGCATTTGCTGCGACGCCACGCTGCTGCGGCCCATTGCCTTCGTGGCGCTGGTGGGATGGGTTGCGCTCATGATCATCACGTTGATCAATCTGGTGCAGATGAGCCGCGTGGTAATCCAAGCCGCGACCGATGAACTCGCCGTAACGCCCGCCGAGGCGTCGCTGCTTGACCTGCCGTCGGCCACGCGTGGGACATCACCAACCGCGGCCGCCACCATGTCCATGGCGATCGGCTTCGGGCTTATCGCCTTGCCCGGGATGCTATCTATGCTGTGGATTAATTACCTCATCAGCAGCCACATCAACCCCGCTTCCAATGGTGCTTACTACTGGCTGGTTAATGTGCCATGGGGTGTCTGCACCGTCCTCGGCCCACTTTTTCTGTTGCGGGCGTCGTTGCGGCTCAAATCCGCCGCCCGAGAGGTTGCCCTGCGGGCTCCTCGTCGCATCTCGCTGCAAATTATTTCTGCCATTAGTCTCGTTGCCATTAGTGTGTCGATCTTTGCCCTGTCCCTGTTTGATTCTCTATATGGATACCACTATGGTTGGGCGTTCGAAATGCAAAATTGGCTGCTGATCGCCAACTGGATTCTTTGGGCACCTCTGCTGGCGATTTTCACTTTGTCGGCGCTTTCCGTGCTGCGCGAAGAACGCTTTGCTCTGGACTTTTTACCTCGATTGCTGCTCACCTTTGGGGCTTACGTGATCGCCATCGCGGCGGCGATTGAATTCGGGCTAATTGGCCGCAATTTAATCGAATCGATTGCTACTCCGTACGCACCTCTGCTCCAAGCTGTCAATCTTGGCCGCTTGGCGATTCTTGCGTTGGACATCGGCTGCCTGCTGATGGCCTTCGGCGCGGTCGTCGCCCGATTCTCATCGCCCAATGCTCTGCGCTCCAACTATGCGACGGAGCCGCTGCCCCGCCCCGCGCTTGGCTGATGGCGGTGCTTATTTTTCGCTCGATTCACCAGGGCAATTTTGTTTAGATGGCTTGCAGGAAATAATAAATACCAGACTTCTGGCCGGTACGGCTGCGGTTTGTGCCCCGAAGCGGCATATGGCGGACATCGACACCCACCTGAAGTGAGCATTGGCGAGGAACTACGTCGCGGCGGCGGCCGTTCCCAATGCAATGGATGCCAAGGCGTCGGCGGCGAATTGCGCCTCATTGAGCGTGTTAAAAGCCCCGAAACTCAAACGTGTGGTGCCAACGTCGGGCGCAGCGCTGGTAGTTTGATCCGAGCCGATTGTCGCGTGGGCACCGGGGGCACAATGCAGACCGGCCCGTGTCAGAATGCCAAAATCTTTTTCCAGCCGCGTAGCGAGCTCCAGTGGTGAAATACCGTCAATCCGCACGCTGAATACCGCTACACGGTGGGCCACACCTTGCGGGCCAAGAATTTTAAGCCCCTCGACATTTTCAACGCCCTCTATAAAGGTTCCGCAAATAGCCCGCTGATGTTCAGCAAGGGCGTTTATTCCACGTTTTAGAATGTGGTCAAGGGCGGCGGACAGCCCGGCGATTCCAATGGCATTGTGGGAGCCGGCCTCAAATTTGTCCGGCATAAAATCGGGTTGGATATCCTTTTCAGAGACCGACCCGGTGCCGCCTTGACGAAGCGAATTAAGTTTTTCTTCGCGTCCGGGGCGGATATACAAAAAACCGGTTCCAAGCGGGCCGAGCAATCCTTTGTGGCCGGGGCACGCCAAAAAGTCTATGCCATCGGCCTGCACATCGATGGGCACATGTCCGGCGGTCTGGGCGGCATCAACCAAAAATGCGATACCGTGCTTTTGGGCAATGGCACCAATCTGCCGGATTGGCTGCACGGTACCCGTGACATTGCTTCCATGCCCTACGCAGATCAGGCGTGTGTCAGGGCGAATGGCCGATTCAATATCGGTCGGCGCGACCAGTCCGGTGCGTGCGTCCGCTTTGATCCGCGTAATACTTATTCCATTGTGGACGGAAAGATAATTCAGCGGCCGCAGAATGCTGTTGTGATCCATCGCCGTGCAAATGGCGTGGTCGCCCGGGCGCAACCATCCATGAATGGCCAAATTCAGTGCATCGGTGCAGTTGAGCGTAAAGATGAAGTGATCGGGGTTTTGGCCATTGAATAGGGCGCTGAGTTTTTCACGACATTGCCGAATCACTTTCGCCGACGTCTGGGCCTCAGCATAAGCGCCCCGACCTGCGGATGCACCACAGCGCCCGGCGTAATCCATGACGGCTTTCATTACGGCGGGCGGCTTGGGGAAACTGGTGGCGGCGTTATCAAGATAAATACGACTGTTTTGCATTACGCTATAAACCTCTGCCGGCGATTATCACCTTGGTTCCATACGCCATGTTAGGTATGGAATGCCTGGTGTTCAATCCAATCCATACTTTGCCATTTTACGATACAACGTTCGCACGCTAATGCCTAATTGGTTGGCAGCCGCTGCCCGATCCCCCGACTGCGCCCGCAGCGTCTTTTCAATCGTATCGCGCTCGGCACTTTCCAAGTCGAGACTGTTTTCGCGACGGGCGTCGCGGATATGTGCCGGTAGGTCTTCCGCCGAGAGTTGCAGTTTTTGTTCCAGCACCAGCAGACTCTCTAAAACATTGCGCAATTCTCGAATATTTCCCGGCCAGGCGTATTGCTGCATCGCGGTGATAAATTCCGGGCTGACGGATTTAATCGGCAATCCATGCTCCGTACACAACCGCTGGGTAAGCGATTCGACCAGCAGCGGGATATCGGAAGGACGCTCGCGCAGCGGAGGTAGTTTAATTCGCACCACATTCAACCGGTAAAACAGATCGGCCCGAAACCGTTTGCTTTCCACGAGCGATGCCAGATCGGCATTGGTGGCCGCCAGTACGCGCACATCAATGGGGCGTTCCTTAGTAGATCCAACGGCGGTAACCATACTCGATTCCAGCACGCGAAGCAGTTTGGCCTGCACGCCGGCTTCCAGCTCGCCAACCTCATCAATAAACAGGGTGCCCCCGCTGGCAGCTTCAAAATAACCGCTGGTGCGTTCATTGGCACCCGTAAACGCGCCCCGCTCGTGCCCGAAAAGTTCGCTTTCCATAAGAGAACTCGGCACGGCAGCACAATTGATCGCGATGAACGGTTTGTCTGCCCGGGGGCTGAGCTGGTGAATGGCCCGCACCACCAATTCCTTGCCGGTGCCGCTTTCTCCTTCCACCAAAACGGTGCTTTTGAAGGCGGCCACGCGTTCAATGGTACGGGCGATTTCCAGCATCTGAGGCGATCGGCCAATGAAATTTTCAATTTTTCTGGTTTTATCGTCGCCGGGCAAAAGCTCGTTCATTTCCCGTTTCGCACGTCGATGTTCCATGGCTCGCTGCACCACGTCGAGTAAAACGGGCGGTG